>JAGLQT010000157.1 GCA_023136715.1 Gammaproteobacteria bacterium
GCAAAACGGTTGAAGACTTACCCAACAATGTATTAGAAGAAGAAGGTTTTACTGCTGAGCAAATTAAAGCCAAACCTACTTTATACAAAGCCGTGGGTTGTGATGCCTGCGATAAGGGCTACAAGGGCCGTGTTGGTATTTATCAGGTGATGCCTATATCTGAAGAAATAGGAAAAATCATCATGGATGAAGGCACTGCGCTGGATGTTGCTGATCAGGCACAAAAAGACGGTATCAATAATTTGCGGCAATCCGCCATATTAAAAGTAATTTCTGGTGTTACCAGTCTTGAAGAAATTAATCGCGTAACCAAGGACTAATAGGTAATAAATAATGGCTAAAGCTAAAACAGCATCTACAACAGCCTCCTTTTCCTGGGAAGGCACAAACAAACAGGGCAAAGTCGTTAAAGGTGTAACAACGGCCGCCAGTATTGATGCCGTTAAAGCAGAATTACGCAAAAAAGGTGTCACCGCCAAACCCGGGAAAATAAAAAAAGCAAAAAAGAAAAGAGGTGGTAAAAAAATAACCCCTAATGATATTGCGGTGTTCAGTCGGCAACTCGCCACCATGATGAAAGCCGGTGTACCCCTGGTACAATCTTTTGATATTGTCGGCTCGGGTCACTCCAATCCTAGTATGACCGAACTAATCTTTAAAATAAAAGCCAGCGTGGAAGCGGGTAATACTCTGGCCGCTGCCATGAGCGAGCACCCGCTTTATTTTGATGACTTGTTTGTCAATCTGGTCGATGCTGGTGAGCAATCAGGTGCACTGGAAACACTACTTGAAAAAGTAGCTACCTACAAAGAGAAATCAGAAGAGCTGAAGAAAAAAATCAAAAAAGCGATGACTTATCCAATTTCCGTTCTCGTTGTCGCTTTGGTTGTATCGGTCATTCTATTGGTCTTCGTGGTGCCAACATTCGCTGACATGTTTTCCAGTTTCGGTTCTGAGCTGCCTGCATTCACCCAAATGGTGGTTGGAATGTCAGAATGGATGACTTCAGATGGCTGGATCGCTGGAGTGATAGGCTTTGCTATTTTCACCACTATCTCACAATTAAAAAAACGCTCCAGAAAATTCAATGAAAATCTGGATAAGATGTACCTGAAGCTACCTATCATTTCAGGCCTGACCCACAGCTCTGCCGTGGCCAGGTTTTCACGAACACTAGCGACCATGTTTGCAGCTGGCGTACCTCTGGTTGATGCGATGGATTCAGTCGCTGGGGCCTCGGGCAATATAGTTTACAAAAAAGCCATTCTGAGAATTCGTGATGACATTGCACAGGGTTCAACATTGCAATCCAGTCTTTCCCAAAGTCCTGAACTCTTTCCCAATATGCTGATACAGATGGTAGGCATTGGTGAGGAATCCGGCGCACTCGACGCAATGCTAGCCAAAGTTGCTGATTATTTTGAAGCAGCTGTTGATGACGCGGTAGACAATCTAACGACCCTGATGGAACCGCTAATCATGTCATTTCTCGCGATCGTAATTGGTGGCCTGGTTATTGCCATGTATCTGCCCATATTCAAAATGGGCGAAGTGGTTGGGTAATTAGGATATTTAAAATTGGAGATTCTACAGGTTTTTGAAAATACACCGTGGCTGTACTATGCCGCCACACTTCTTTTAGGCCTATGCGTTGGCAGCTTTCTTAATGTTGTCATTTATCGGCTACCTGCCATGATGGAACGTGACTGGCGCATCCAGTGCCACGAATACCTGGAACTCGGTGAAGCGAAAATTGATGATAATCTACAGCAGCTCTCTTTAGTTAAACCTGATTCCACATGCCCACATTGTGGTCACAAAATTCGTGCATGGGAAAATATTCCGGTATTAAGTTATCTTTTTCTTAAGGGAAAATGCTCATCCTGTGGTGTCGCTATTTCTTTACGTTACCCTTTAATAGAACTAATTACTGGCCTGTTTTCTGTTGTCGTCGCGATACAATTTGGCGTCAGCCTGGCAACACTTTGCGCGTTGCTACTGACGTGGACACTGGTTGCTCTTACGCTCATCGATTACGACAAACAATTACTGCCTGATGACCTTACCTTACCCCTGCTCTGGCTTGGGCTTTTAATCTCATTTTTTAATGTATTTACAGACACACCTTCTAGTCTTATTGGTGCCATGCTCGGCTACATGAGTCTCTGGGCAGTATTTCATGTTTTTAAACTGGTCACCGGCAAAGAAGGCATGGGCTACGGCGACTTTAAGTTATTAGCGGCACTAGGTGCGTGGCTGGGCTGGGAATTACTGCCACAAATCATACTGGTATCTTCAATCGTGGGCGCGGTAACAGGTATTGCCATGCTCATAACAGGACTGACTAAAAGACAGCAACCCATACCTTTTGGCCCCTATCTGGCGGCTGCTGGCTGGATCGCATTAATGTGGGGCGATAACATTAATAACCTGTATCTCTCTTATATTTAATAATGTGGAAGATTGGCCTAACCGGTGGTATCGGCAGTGGCAAGTCGACTGTAGCTGATATATTCTCAAGTTTAGGCATTACCATCATTGATGCAGACCTTATCGCACACCAGTTAACACAACCTGGCAATGCCAGTTTCAATGAAATAAAGAAGCTTTTTGGTGAAAACTTTATTGATAGCAACGGCGAACTAAATAGAAAAAAAATAGCTGAAACTATATTTTCAAATCCATCAAAGAAAACTGATTTAGAAAATATCCTGCACCCCAGAATCAAGCAGTGCATGCTACAAGAAATTGAACAAGCTAAATACAACCATTATATTGTTCTGGTCATCCCCTTACTTTTAGAGAGTAATTTCATCGACTTAGTTGATCGAATTATCGTCGTTGATGCCGATGATGATATAAGAATACAGCGCATCCAGCAGCGTGATCATCGCTCTGAGGAACAAATCAACGACATCATAAACTCACAACTCGATCGCAACAAGCGTCTGCAACGAGCCGATGATATTTTGTATAATAACGGTGAACTTGGCGTCTTACGTGATGCAGTTTCCCGGCTTCATCGCCAATATCTCGAAATGAGCAGTTGAAAATCCAAATCACAATTTCAAGTATGAACTAATTTATGCCAGAATCATCCCCCAATTAGTCTTAAGATAGATACCGTGACAAAATTATATACATACGAACAACCTACCAATGAGCGCATTAGAGCATTCCTGCGTCTGGAGAAGCTGTTTAAACAATATGATTTCCATTTAAGACAGGGCAGTGTGTGGAACAACGCCATTGCCATCGATTCAATCAATGAACTTCTGGCTTTTACCAGTCGTACAGACATCAAGCTAGAAGTGCTCAAAGAACTCGAACGTCAACACGCACGTTTACAACGCCTGTCACGACGTTCACAAATCGACCA
>JAGLQT010000158.1 GCA_023136715.1 Gammaproteobacteria bacterium
GCTGCAATAAGACAAAAAAGCTCCATACCAGGCTGTGTCTGCGACTTTGATCTTCCCGCTTACCAATACTGGCAAAGCATGCCCGAACAAAACCGTAAAGCTAATATCCAGAAATGGTTTGAACCTTTCAGCATTCTTGATCAATCTATCCATTTAATTCTGGATATATTACGTCATAGCGTTGAAGACAACGACGAAGTCGCCATTAGTGGTTTCTTCCAAAAATCAATCGACACCAACCAGGCTATTCAGTTATTAAGAATAAGCATTGCGCCAGATAGTAATTACTACCCTGAAATCAGTGCAGGCAAACATCGCTTCTCTATTCGTTTCATGAGCAACAAAGACCCATCAAAACGTCCATTACAATGTAATGAAGATATAAATTTTAAACTTAATTTGTGCACCATCTAGCAATACATTAATGAACTTCAGATCTAGTTAAGAATCAGGAAGGATTCCAAAGTCCACCAATAGCGGCAATACCCTGAGCACCCGCTAACCATGCTTTCTCTGTATCACTTCTTGATACTCCACCCAATGCATAAACAGGCACATTCACCTGGGCAATCATTTCTGAAAAACTATCCCAGCCTAAGGGCGTTATTTCTGGATGCGTGGCCGTTGCCTGTACCGGTGAGAGCACCATAAAATCAACACCCAGTTTTTGCGCAGCCACCATCTCCTGCACATTGTGGCATGAAACTGAAAGATAATTGCAATCCGGTCGTTCTGCATATTGCTGCAACTTGCGACTATTCAAGTGCAAGCAAGAAGGTGTAATGATGTGATTGAGTTTATCCGGTATATTGAACATAAGCCTGACTCTGGCTTGCTCACACATATCAGTTGCAAGTTTTATAATTTCAGCAGCGTATTTTTCATTTGAGCTTTGCACCCAGTCATTAGTAAGCCTTAGTTGCGCCAGTCGAATACCCTTATCAATAGCGAGTCCAAGACGTTGCTCAAAATCCTGAAGGGATTTAAATTTCCCCGTAATCAGATAGTGCTCGGGTAAGTTCAATGCCTGAATAACAGCAACATCTGCGGCGGGGAACTCAGCCTGATCAAGTTGCTCAACAGGCTGCCATCTAATCGTCTGACCTTCTCTGCCAATGGCTTGCCCAGTATAATTATCTACCTTCCAAACATCGAGCAGAACAGTTTTATCTGGGTATTGATGAGTCACCTTAATTAAGGGACGATAGGATACTGCACTAATGCCAAGCTCCTCGTCCAGCTCCCTTAACAGCGCCTGCTGGACTAATTCACCTGTCTCCAGCTTACCGCCAGGAAATTCCCATAAACCACCCTGATGCACATCGGCAGCACGTCGACTAATTAGAATTTCATTATTGCTATTAACAATGGCCGCAGCTGCGACATGGATGACTTCAGAATTCAAGACTTTAACTGCGGTAGTCCGAGTTGATGGTGACATAGTCATGGGATAGATCAGTGGTCCAGACTGTAGTTGAAATATCACCACGACCGAGCGCAACTTTAATAGTAATTTCAGACTGATCCATGACTTTCTGACCCGCTTCTTCTGTATAAGCGGCATCTCTACAACCACCACTCACAATACAGACATCATCAAGATATAAACTGACATCTTCTAATACGAGGTTTTCTATCCCTGCCCTGCCGACCGCCGCAAGAATTCTTCCCCAGTTGGGATCACTGGCAAATAAAGCGGTTTTGACTAACGGCGAATGCGCAATAGTATAAGCAACATCACGCGCCTCACTCAAAGAAGCCGCAGTAACCACATTCACACTAACAAACTTTGTCGCACCTTCACCATCACGAACTATCGACTGAGCAAGATGCAAACAAACTTCATCAACGGCCTGTGAAAAAGTAGTAGCATCAGCACTATCAGCTTTAATCAGTGGTGTTTCAGAGGCGCCGGAAGCCATCAATATACAGGCATCATTGGTTGAAGTATCACTATCGACCGTAATCGAATTAAAACTTTTGGCCACAGCATTATCAAGACATTGCTGCAAATAGCTATTTTCAACTTTGGCATCTGTGCCGATAAAAGCCAGCATGGTCGCCATATTCGGACAAATCATACCCGAACCTTTTGAGATACCAGTGATTGTAATCAGCTTACCAGAAATAGTGATTTGTTTAGATATTGCCTTAGCGACCGTATCGGTCGTCATAATACCTTGCGCCGCAGCCATCCAGTTATCGGTCGATAACTGCTGACTAACGAGCTTCACGCCAGAATCCAAAACATCCATTGGCATAGGTTCGCCGATAACACCCGTTGATAAAGGTAAGACTTCTTCAGGATTACATTGAATAGCCCTGGCGACCCACTCACAACTTTGCACAGCATCCTGAAGACCTTGCTCTCCGGTTCCTGCATTAGCATTACCTGAATTAATTAGCAGTGCTCTGGGTGGAGATTGTGTCAGATGTTTTTTTGCGAGAACAACAGGGGCTGCTGAAAAAGCATTTTTCGTAAACGTTGCGGCGCAGCTTGAACCAGGGTCGATTTTAAACAAGACAAGATCATCACGCCCATCGGACTTGATTCCGCAAGCGACCGACGCGAGTTCAATTCCTGCAACAGGAAGAATATTGACGGGTTCTGAAAGACCTACTGCCACATCACACCTTTAATCAACAAAGTTTACGATCAGGTCAGCTTACCATGACATTGCTTGAATTTTTTACCTGAACCACACCAGCATGGTTCATTACGGCCTACTTTTCTCTCACCGCGAACAAAAGGTTGCTCTGCAGATGCTTCGCTCTCAGAAGGCTGATCTTGATGCATACCATCAACCTGATCATGTTGATAGTTAATATTCTCAGTTTGGGCATGACCTCGTTCTTCTATATTCTCAACTTCATCATGTGCCTGAATTTTCACTTTTGACAAAATAGAAATGGCCTCATGCTTAATCTTATCCAGCATCTCAGAGAACATTTCAAAAGATTCACGCTTATATTCCTGTTTTGGATTTTTCTGCGCATAGCCTCGTAAACCTATACTCTGGCGCAAATAATCCATCGCTGCCAAATGCTCTTTCCAGATCCTGTCGAGAACATTTAACAATACATATTTTTCATAATTGCGGATGCCTTCCTCACCTGCCAACAACTCCTTAGCATGATAATCTTCAACTAGCGTATCCAGAATACGACGACGCAAACCATCTTCATTGAGATCATCTTCCTTATCCAGCCAATACTGAATCTTCATGTCACTGCCAAATTCTTCATTCAGTGCATTTTCAAGACCTTTGATATCCCACTG
>JAGLQT010000159.1 GCA_023136715.1 Gammaproteobacteria bacterium
GGGATAATGAAACTTGAAATAACATCATTCAGCACGTCTTCACGAATAGCGGTTACGATGCCAGACAAATCATTCTCCGACATCATTTCATTACGCTGGGCATAGACTACTTTACGTTGATCATTAGCGACATCATCATAATCCAGAACCTGCTTACGAATATCGAAGTTATGACCTTCTACCTTACGCTGCGCATTTTCAATGGCACGATTAACCCAGGGGTGCTCAATCGCCTCACCACGTTGCATACCCAGTTTCTTCATCAAACCACCAACACGATCCGAGGCAAAAATTCGCATCAAATCGTCTTCTAGCGACAGATAGAAACGGGTTGAACCATTATCGCCCTGACGACCTGAACGGCCACGCAACTGGTTATCAATACGTCTGGATTCATGTCGCTCACTACCAACAACGTGTAAACCACCTGCATCCAACACGGCTTGATGCCTTTCTTCCCACTGCACTTTAATTTCATCAATCTCAGTCTGAGTTGCATCTGGTTTTTTCGCCAAATCTGCTTCCAGACTTCCACCGAGAACAATGTCCGTACCACGACCTGCCATATTAGTTGCAATAGTGACAGCACCCGGCTGTCCTGCCTGCTCGATAATATGTGCCTCATTTTCATGCTGCTTAGCATTCAGTACATTGTGTTGAATCTTTTCCTGCTTTAAACGCCTAGCAATTAATTCTGACACTTCAATAGAAGCTGTGCCCACCAGCACTGGTTGCTGACGTTGGACACAATCTTGTACATCCTCGGCGATCGCTTCATATTTTTCTTCCTGAGTTAAATAAACCAGGTCGGTATTATCCTTACGAATCATTGGCTTATTAGTTGGAATCATCACTACTTCCAGATTATAAATCTGCATCAACTCACTGGCTTCTGTATCAGCAGTACCGGTCATACCAGATAACTTGTTGTACAGACGGAAATAATTCTGGAAAGTAATCGAGGCTAGAGTCTGGTTTTCACTTTGAATTTTGACCCCTTCCTTAGCTTCAACAGCCTGATGCAATCCTTCTGACCATCGACGGCCGGGCATAGTTCTACCGCTAAATTCATCGACAATAACGACTTCATCATTCTGAATAATGTAATGAACATTTTTCTGGAATAAGGCATTAGCTCGTAGTGCCGCATTAAGATAATGAATAAGATTTATATTATTTGTGCTGTACAAACTTTCATTTTCAGGAAGTATGCCTTCTTTAACAAGAATATCTTCAACACGCTGATGACCTTGCTCAGTAATATGTACTGAACGATTTTTCTCATCGACTGAAAAATCACCTTCTTCTTCCGCATCTTTTTCTTCTTTATGCTCACCCTGTTCCAGATGCTTCACAACTTCTTTAAATTTTATGTGTAGCTCACTGCTATCATTAACAGCGCCGGAAATAATCAACGGTGTTCTCGCCTCATCAATCAGAATTGAATCGACTTCATCGACTACGGAAAAATTCAACTCACGCTGAACCTTTTCCTCTGTGGTAAAGGCCATATTGTCTCTAAGATAATCAAAGCCAAATTCATTATTGGTGCCATAAGTGATATCAGCAGCATAGGCCTGTTTTTTTTCATCGGGACTCAAACCACCAATACTGACACCAGTAGTTAAACCCAGAAAGCCATATAAGCGCCCCATCCATTCCGCATCACGACTAGCCAGATAATCATTAACGGTAACAACGTGCACACCTTTGCCAGACAAGGCGTTGAGATATGCAGCCAGAGTTGCGACCAGGGTTTTACCTTCACCGGTACGCATCTCAGAAATTTTTCCACTATGCAAAACCATGCCACCAATCAATTGCACGTCGAAATGTCTCATGTTGAGCACACGCTTGCCTGCTTCTCGGGCAGTTGCAAATGCTTCTGGGAGCAAATCATCCAGTGTTTCACCCTGCTGGTAACGTTCTCGATATTCAACCGTTTTTGCCGCCAACTGCTCATCACTCAAAGCGGATACTTCTGCTTCAAGTTGATTAATCTTTTCAACGGTTTTACGATGCAGTCTAACTATGCGATCGTTACGGCTACCAAATACTTTGCGGAAAACTTTGCTTATCATTATTGAAAAATAACCTGTGACAAAACATCGAGCTAACAAGCTCGTTTCTTATATAAAAATCAATAGTCTATTATGCCCGAGAATCAGCCTCTGGTCATGAGAATTACATGAATATTACTTAGCTATTAGATTGGACAAAACTAAGTGGATCAACCTGACGGTCGTTGAGTAACACCTCAAAATGAACATGAGGCCCGGTTGAGCGACCAGTCGAACCCATTAATGAAATAGCCTGACCTTTTTCAACCGAATCACCCACTTTGACGAGAATTTCTGCATTGTGGCCATATCGTGTGGTGTAGCCATGACCATGATTAATCTCAACCAGGTTGCCATAACCATATCTGGAACTTGCCCAGGTAACAACACCGCTGGACACAGCAACTATTTCACTGCCTTCTCTACCAGCAAAATCCATGCCCTTGTGCATTTCCAGCTTTCCGGTAAATGGATCAGTACGCTTACCGTAATACGATGAGGTCCAGCCTTTACTGATAGGTCGCCCAGAAGGTCTTGTTTCCTTCTTTATCTGTTTGCTCATCAACACATCTTCCAGTATTGATAACTGCTGCTCACGACTGTCCAGTTGATCATTCAGATCACCCAGAACATTTTCAAATTCCGTCGAAACTCCATTTCCTGATTCATGAGGACCACCAACAGCAGGTTCATGAGTGAAATTAAATTCTTTTGAATCCAGATTGGATATTGTCACCAATCGCTCACCCAGAGCATCCAGACGAGTAACATGCGCCTGCATCAATCCCAGCCTGGCAGCCAGTGCATCCAGCTCAGATTGCGCATTGGCACGGGCTTTTGCAATCATACTCTTTTGTTGAGCCAGTTCTTTCTCCACATCCGCGAGCTGATTCAACTGTCCCGAGCTTGTTCCCCACCAGTAACCAGCCACAGCCATCAGGCTCAAAAAACCCGATAACAGAACACTTGAAGCCACCAGCCCCATCTGCCAACGTACTGGTTTACCGCGATATTTCCCTAGAAAAATGATATTCATATATAGTTTCTAATAATCATTGTTATTACAATCATAGTCTATTTGATAAGATATTCGATATTATGAAGTCTTTCAAAAGCCAATTAAATCCCGTTCTGATATCGAAATCACACCAATTAGAACGATTAACTTCGATACTCAATGGTGAATTACCACCTGAAACTAGCGGACATTACCACGTTGCAGGCATTGATAATAGCACACTCGTCATTATTACTGACTCACCAGTGTGGACAACACGATTACGGCAGCTGGGACCAACGATTATCGAGGCGCTATCAGACAAGGTAGGACAAAGACTTCAGCATATCCGCATAGTGAGTCGGCATGGCTCAATCAAGGCACCGCCTCAAACCAATCACACTATAAATCGTGTACTAAGCGAGCAATCAGGCCAACAAGTGGCACAAGCTGCTGAACATATTAAAGATGAAGAACTCAAGAAAGCACTCCTGAAGTTCTCTAAACGCAGTAAAAAATAGACTAAAAAGCCTGAACTGGCTGTGTATATGAAATGGGTGAAGAAGCATTTTCTTCTTCAAATGTCACTTCTTCCCAGGCTGATTCATCAGCAATCAATGCTTTCAACAATTTATTATTTAGTGCATGACCTGAACGGTAACCGGAGAAAGCTCCCACCAGGCTATGACCCAATAGATATAAATCACCAATAGCATCTAAAATTTTGTGCTTAACGAACTCATCTTCGTAACGCAAACCATCTTCATTAAGTACACGGTACTCATCAACGACAATTGCATTATCAATACTGCCACCTAGAACCAGATTTTGTGCTCTTAGTCGCTCAATATCATTCATAAAACCAAAAGTACGAGCACGACTCACTTCCTTAACAAAAGACGTAGTCGAAAAATCAATTTCTGCTTTACAGGGCATACCTTTAAAAACAGGATGGTCGAAATCAATAGAAAAGCCCACTTTGAAGCCTTCAAATGGGTCAAAACGCGCCCACTTATCATCCTCTTCAACCAGAATTGGTTTTTTGATTCGGATAAAACGCTTTGGTGCTTCTTGTTCAGCAATACCCGCAGACTGAATCAAGAACACGAAGGGTCCAGAACTACCATCCATAATTGGCACTTCACCAGCACTCACATCAACATAGGCATTATCGATACCAAGGCCAGCCATGGCCGACAATAAATGTTCAACTGTAGATATTCGAACACCATTCTGCTCTAAAGTGGTTGATAAAGTCGTCGGCCCCACATTTTCAGCAGTGGCTTGAATCTCAACCGGCTCATTCATATCGACACGTCTAAAAACAATACCCGTATCCGGCTGCGCAGGGCGCAAAGTCAGATAAACCTTCTCACCAGAGTGCAAACCAACGCCGGTTGCACGAATTACATTTTTTAGTGTTCTTTGTTTTATCAACGTATTAAATCCTGAGGTATCTTTAATTACTCATCATGAGCGCAAGTAGCCAGCCCTATATTTTCACATATTTGACATGATAATTGGAGGCATTTTTAAGACCATTACACTATTTAAATAAAATCAAACCTCACCTCATCCATTAATATTTTCAACCTGTTGTTTTTACTATAATTAATCAGCCTGTCGACGTAAAAATGCTGGTATATCCAGCAACCCCTCGTCATATTCGCCAGTAGCTCCAGTACTATTTTTGCGCTGCACTGCAGGTTTTTCCAACTGTCCGTAATCAACATCACCCTCGGTATTTCGAGGCACGACATTCATTTCTGGCTTCTTTGCCATCGGTGGGACACCTAAACCAGTCGCTACTACCGTAACCCGCAACTCCTCGCCCAGCGTATCATCAATGGCCGTACCCATAACAACCGTTGCATCATCTGATGCAAAGGAACTAACCACCGCACCAATATCCTGGAATTCACCCAGTGTCATATTGGCACCGGTTACATTCACCAGAATACCCCTGGCACCAGACAGATTTACATCTTCTAATAGCGGACTGGCAACAGCCGCCTGAGCTGCCGCTTCGGCACGATCATCGCCAAGAGCTTTACCTGAACCCATCATGCCCATACCCATTTTTGACATCACGGTACGAACGTCGGCAAAATCTACATTGATGACGCCAGGGTTGGTGATCAGCTCAGTAATACCCTGAACCGCACCAGACAAAACATCATTAGCACCATTGAATGCATGCATCAGATCAAAATCACGACCATAGACATCCAGTAATTTGTCATTTGGAATAGTGATCAATGAATCGACATTTTGCGTCAATTCCTTAATACCATTCATTGCGATCTTCATGCGTGAAGGCCCTTCAAAAGTAAACGGCTTAGTCACAACACCAACAACAAGAATCCCCATCTCACGTGCCAGTTGTGCAACAATTGGTGCCGCACCTGTTCCTGTACCGCCACCCATACCAGCAGTAATGAACAACATGTCGGTATTGGCAATCGCATCCTGAATCAGTTCGCGATCTTCCAGCGCTGCTTGCTGCCCCACTTCTGGAGTCGCACCTGCACCTAAGCCTTTAGTAATATTGCAACCAATCTGTAATGATTTGGTTCCTGTTATTTTGGTCAATGCCTGAGCATCAGTATTGGCGCAGATAAAATCCACACCCTCAATGCCACTAGCAACCATATGTTTAACTGC
>JAGLQT010000016.1 GCA_023136715.1 Gammaproteobacteria bacterium
GAAAAAGGTATCGACAAAGAGATCATCTTCGAAGCGATTGAAGCAGCTTTGGCTTCGGCTACGCGCAAGAAAAGCGGTAAAGAAATTGAAGTTCGTGTTGATATTGATCGTGAGACAGGCGACTACGATACTTTTAGACGCTGGTTGGTGATTGCTTCTGATGAACCAATGGAAAACCCGCTATCTGAAATGACAATCGAAGCGGCACAGGTTGATGAGCCTGAGATTCAACTTGGTGAGTATGTAGAAGATCAGATTGATTCAGTTGAGTTTGGTCGCATCGCGGCACAAACCGCGAAACAGGTAATTGTGCAGAAGGTTCGTGAAGCTGAGCGTTCACGCGTAGTTGATGCTTATCAGGATCGCATCGGTGAGCTATTGATGGGCACAGTAAAACGTGTTGAGCGCGGTAATGTGCATCTGGATCTGGGTGATAACGTAGAGGCTTTTATTCCACGTGAAGATATGATTCCTCGTGAGGCGGTTCGTCCAGGGGACAGGCTGCGCGGTTATTTACGTGAAGTCCGTGCCGAAATTCGTGGTCCGCAGTTATTTGTTAGCCGTACTGATCCTGAGTTTTTAGTCGAGTTATTCAAGATTGAAGTGCCAGAAGTGGATCAAAATTTAATTGAGATTATTGGCGGTGCACGTGACCCGGGTTCACGTGCAAAAATTGCAGTTAATTCTCTCGATACAAGAATTGACCCTGTAGGTGCCTGTGTTGGTATGCGTGGTTCGCGTGTGCAGTCAGTTTCTAATGAATTGGCTGGTGAGCGCGTAGATATTATTCTGTGGGATGAGAATCCTGCGCAGTTTGTGATTAATGCTATGTCTCCGGCAGAAGTAACTTCAATTGTTGTTGATGAGGACTCTCACAGCATGAATGTTGCCGTTGAAGAAGAAAAGCTGGCGATGGCGATTGGTCGTGGTGGTCAGAATATTCGTCTGGCTAGTGAGTTAACTGGATGGGAACTCAACGTCATGACTGAAAAGGAAGCCGAAGATAAAAGTGAAGAAGAAAGTTCCAAATATCTTCAGGTTTTTGTTGAACAGCTGGATGTGGACGAAGAACTGGCTGAAATTCTGGTTACAGAAGGTTTCACTACTATCGAAGAAGTGGCATATGTGCCTGAGCATGAATTGCTGGCAATCGAAGAATTTGATGAAGATATCGTTTCCGAGCTACGTAATCGTGCACGTGATTATTTGTTGACACAGGCAATCATGACCGAAGAAGTGCTTGAAGAGCATAAGCCTGCTGACGATTTGATCAATATGGATGGTATGGATCAGGAAACCGCCAATCGCTTTGCCGCAATTGGTGTTTGTACAATGGAAGATTTGGCAGAACAATCCATTGATGAATTAATGGTCGTTGATGAGATGGACGAAGAACGTGCATCAGCATTAATCATGACGGCTCGCGCTCCCTGGTTTGAAGCCGAGGAAAAATAGGTACTGAGGCAAATATGGCAGAAGTAACAGTTAAACAACTTGCAGACGTCGTCGGAACTCCGGTTGAACGTCTTCTTGATCAAATTAAAGAAGCAGGTCTGACCGCAGACAGTGCTGACGCATTGATTTCTGATAAGGATAAGCTTCAGTTGCTGGATTATTTGCGTGGGCAGCATGGCAAAGGTGCTGCCAGCGGTGAAGAGAAACCTCGAAAGATTACTCTGAAACGCAAATCAGTGACCGAGCTTAAAACTAGCAGTGGTGCTGGTCGTGGTAGAACGGTCGCGATCGAAGTTAGAAAAAAACGCATGATTACCAAACCAGGTGATGTTACGGAAGCACCTGTAGTTGAAGAGGCAGTAGAAACTGCCAAGCCTAAAGAACTGGAAGCATTAGAAAAGTTGCGTGCAGACCAGGCTCAGCGTGAATTAGAGCGTGATCAGGAGCAGGAAAAAATCCGCGCTCGTACCGAGAAACGACAGCAGGAAACTGAAGATCAGCAAGCTAAAGTAGCGGCTGCAAAACAGAAAGCTGAGGCTGAAGCCGAAGAAAAGTTAGAGCCAGAACAAAAACCAGCTGAAGTTAAAAAAGAAGAACCAAAAGCAACTCCAGCTGCAGCCCAGGCTGAAACCGCTCGACGTGACAAAGGTGGTAAAAAACCAGCTAAATATGGTCGTTCTGAGTTGCACGTGTCTACGGGGCAAAGCGGCAAACGTAAGAAGAAGAAAGGCAAATATCAGTCCCAGAAAGTGGTGGCTGAAACTCGTCATGGTTTTGAGAGACCTGTAGATCCAGTTATTCACGAAGTTAATATTCCTGACACCATTACGGTTGATGAATTAGCCAAGCGTATGTCTATGAAGGCGGCTGAGCTGATTAAAGAACTGATGAAAATGGGGGTGATGGCGACTATTAATCAAGTCATCGACCAGGATACCGCTGCATTGGTTGTTGAAGAATTAGGGCATAAAGTTGTTACGATCAACGAAGATGATCGTGAGAATGAGTTGTTGGCCAGAGATGGTCATCAGTTCGAAGATCGCCCAAGAGCACCGGTGGTGACCATTATGGGTCACGTTGACCACGGTAAAACATCGCTGCTGGATTATATTCGTACATCAAAAATTGCCACAGGTGAAGCCGGCGGTATTACTCAACATATCGGTGCTTACCATGTAGAAACCGACAAGGGCATGATCACTTTCCTTGATACGCCTGGCCATGCGGCGTTCACCAGTATGCGTGAGCGTGGTGCCAATGCGACCGATATTGTGATTCTGGTTGTTGCTGCGGATGATGGTGTAATGCCACAAACAATCGAAGCGGTACAACACGCCAAAGCGGCGGGTGTCACTATCATTGTTGCGGTTAATAAAATTGATAAAGAAGATTCCGACCCCGAACGTGTAAAAACTGAATTAGGTAACTACGAAGTTATTCCTGAAGCATGGGGTGGTGAAAATATATTTGTGAATGTTTCGGCTAAGACAGGTCAGGGCGTTGATGAATTATTAGATGCGGTGTTGTTGCAGTCTGAGTTAATGGAATTAAAAGCGCATTCTGAAGGTTTGGCTAGCGGCGTTGTGCTTGAAGCGAGTCTTGATAAAGGTCGCGGTGTAACCACAACAGTTCTGGTACAACAGGGTACTCTGAAAAAAGGCGATATTATTCTTGCTGGTGAAGAGTTTGGTCGCGTGCGTGCTATGTTTGATGAACATGGTAAAGATGTTGAAAAAGCTGGGCCTTCTATCCCCGTTGCCGTGATCGGTTTATCCAAAACGCCGAGTGCTGGTGATGACGTGCTGGTAGTTGAAGATGAGCGTACGGCTAGAGAGGTCACTGATACACGTCGCCAGAAAGCGCGCGATTTGCGTTTGGCTGGTCAGCAACAGGCCAAGCTTGATTCTTTATTCGACCGGATGCAGGCGGGTGAAGTGAGCAAGTTAAATGTTCTGCTTAAGGCGGACGTTCAAGGCACACTGGAAGCCATTAAAGACGCACTGATTAAATTGACAGCTGAAAATTCAGAAGTGGATGTTGCTATTGTTGGTTCTGGTGTTGGTGGTATTAATGAAACAGACATTAGTCTGGCCGCCGCTTCTAACGCGATTGTTTTAGGTTTTAATGTGCGCGCAGACGCAACAGCACGTACTGCTGCTGCAGAGCGTGGTGTTGATATTAATTATTACAGCGTGATTTACGAACTGATCGAAGAAGTGAAACAAGCTTTGGTTGGCATGCTGAAACCAGAGTATCGCGAACAGATTACGGGTCTTGCCAAGGTTCAGGAAGTTTTCCGTTCACAGCAGTTGGGTCAGGTTGCCGGTTCTCTTGTGACCGAGGGTTCAATCAAGCGCTCACAACCTATTCGAGTGCTGCGTGATAACGTGGTTATCTTTGAAGGCGAACTCGAATCTTTGCGTCGCTTTAAAGATGATGTTCAGGAAGTTAAGAGTGGTACTGAATGTGGTATCGCTGTGAAGAACTACAATGATGTAAAACCGGGCGATCAAATCGAAGTGTTTGAACGTGTTCTAGTCGAACGTACGCTTTAAATTAGACTGGTATGCCAAGAGAATTTTCCCGTAGCCAACGCATGGCGGAACAAATTCGTCGTGATCTCGCTGAGATTGTTCGCGACGAATTAAAAGATCCGCGCATGGGCTTTCTTTCTTTTTCTGCAGTAAAGTTAAGTCGTGATCTCGGTAATGCGGTGATTTACTGCTCGGTGATGGAAGAAGACAAGCAGGCAGAAACGCTCGAAACATTGAATCGAGCCACGGGTTTTTTGCGTAGCAAGTTAGCATCCAGAATGCGTTCGCGTACCGTGCCAATACTTAAATTTATCAACGATGAAAGTATGGTGCGTGGTGCGGCGATGGAAACACTGATTCGTAAAGCGATTAATAAAGATGAATCGAAATCGGTTGAAGAACCAGATGATACTGATTTCGATAGCGATAAAGAAAATCAATAGGGCAAGAAAAATTAATGTCTAGGCGCAAACGCAAGGGTCGTCCAGTAAACGGCGTACTGTTGCTAGATAAACCATTAGGTATCAGCTCAAACAAAGCTCTGCAGCAAGTTAAGAATTTATTCCATGCAGCAAAAGCTGGTCACACGGGTAGTCTTGACCCTTTGGCAACCGGCATGTTGCCGATCTGTTTTGGCGAAGCAACAAAAATTTCAGCTTTCCTGCTCGATGCCGATAAGCGCTACCGTTTTACCTGTCAATTGGGTGTTACCACCGCTACGGGTGATGTTGAAGGTGATGTACTGGAAACGCGGGATGCTTCGAGTATTAAACTCATAGATATCGAACGTGTTATTCCTGACTTTATCGGTGATGTAGATCAGATCCCGCCGATGTATTCTGCTTTGAAGCACAATGGTCAGCGTTTATATAAGTTGGCCAGGGAAGGTGTTGAGGTTGAGCGTAAGGCTCGTACTATTACTATTTACGATATCATCCTGCATTCTTTTGAGGGTGGTCTTCTTGACCTCGAAGCTCATTGCTCAAAAGGAACCTATGTTCGCACTTTGGCAGAAGATATTGGTGAGGTTTTAGGCTGTGGTGCGCATGTCACAAAGCTGAGACGTTTGAGTGTAGGCCCGTATCAGGGTGAAATGTTCACCGCTGAGCAGCTACATGAATTGGCAGAACAGGGTAGTGATGCGTTGGATCAGGTTTTGTTGCCCATCGAAAGTGGTGTGGCAGATTGGCCGGATGTGCATTTAGGTGCGGATGCGGCTTTTTATGTGGGGCAGGGGCAGCCAGTTTTAGTGCCTAATGCACCTACTGAAGGCTGGGTAAGGATTTATGACCAGCAGAAATTTCTTGGTGTCGGTGAGATTCAGGATGATGGCCGAGTAGCACCACGAAGAATGATTCAGGCATCAGCCTGACAGACGGGGAATCTATTGCGAGACGGTGCTTTTGCACAGGCGCAATAAGTGATAAAATCCCCCACCTTTTAGCGACTACAAGTACAGTTTTTTGGAGAAGATATGTCATTATCAACAGTGGAAAAAGCCGAAGTTGTTGGAAAATTCCAGCAAAAACAAGGCGATACAGGCTCACCTGAGGTTCAGGTTGCGTTATTAACAACACGCATCGTTCAGCTTACCGAGCACTTTAAAGAGCACGCTCACGACCATCATTCACGTCGTGGTTTGTTAAAAATGGTTAATCAGCGTCGTAAATTGCTGGATTACCTTAAAGGCAAAAATCAGCAACGTTATAAAGATTTGATTGCTAGCCTGGGTCTACGTCGATAAAAAAGACGGGATTGTGGTAGTAACGGCGAGACAAGATAGTCGAACCTCAACCTTAAGCATTGGGAAATAATAAAGTGATACCAACACCTATTAAGAAAGAATTTAAATACGGCGAGCACACAGTAACACTGGAAACAGGTGAAATTGCACGTCAGGCATCAGCAGCCGTGATGGTGCGTATCGCTGATACAGTAGTATATGTAACAGCAGTTCTTATGAAGGATGCTGATCCCTCCAAGGATTTCTTCCCGATGAC
>JAGLQT010000160.1 GCA_023136715.1 Gammaproteobacteria bacterium
GCCTTCAGTTTCACTTTTAGCTTTTCAAGCCTGGATTTTTCCAGCTCGGGACCGATACGCACTCGGTAGCTTTTCTTACCTTTGGATTCACTAGTTTCTGAATAGGCTAAGTAACCCTCTTTACGTAATTGATCACGAAATGCCAGTGCATTTTCCTGCTGATTAAAAGTCCCTACCTGTAATGCCCAGGATTCAATTGGCTTAGGTGGAACATCCTTTTTCATCTGCTCCACTTTCTTCTTTCTCGTATCCACTGGCGTCGCAATCGCCACTGGTTCCACTTTTACTTCTTTTAAGCTGGGTAACAAAGGCTTCACAGGAATATCGATACTGCGATCATGACGTGATTTATAACCAGAGCCATCCAGCAATGCTGGCACTAAAATAACACCCAGCGCAACCAGCACTACGGCACCAACTAAACGTTGTTGAAGTGTTTTTTCCATATTCCCAAACATGATTTTATCGTTGTTCCAGTAAGATCAAGAAAAATAACGTGTCGCCTCAGCAACCGTGTAAAACGAGCCTAATATCACGATTCTGTCCTGTGGATCAGCATCATGCATCACCGCTTCTATCGCAGCCTTCACTGTTGGCTCAGCGCAAAGTTTAACATCCGCGGGCTGCCGAGCAAGCGACTCATTTTCATTTAGCATCTGCTCTATCTTCCCCGACATGGCTTGTGCTGATAAACCTCGGGGTTCAGCTTCCAGCCCGGAGGAATACCAATAATCGGCTACCGGCGATAATAGTAAAAGAACCTCATCAACAGGCTTATCAGCCAGCATCGCAATCACTATTCGGGTCGAGCCTTCGACAGCCTGCGCCTGTAACTGGGCCACCAATGACGTTACTGCATGTGGATTATGGGCAACATCAGCAATCACCAGAGGCTGATCGTGTAGTTTTTCAAAACGGCCCTGCAGATGCGCATTCAGCAAGCCCTGCCTGATGTCGTCATGGCTGACCTCCAGTCTGGATTCCAGGGCTTGCAACGCCATAATGGCGGTAGCGGCATTTCCAATCTGGAATTCACCCTGTAACGCAGGCCTGGGCAAATTCTGCATGTCGCCAAATGGGCTCTGCAATGACCAGTTTTTGGCGGATGAATGCTCAACCTGGTATTGCTGACCCAGCTGATAAAATGCAGCTGACTTTTGTTGCGCTACTTCTAGCAGGGAACGGGGAGCATTAGGCTCACCGCAAATAGTGGGCTTGTGCGCACGTATAATACCGGCTTTTTCCCGGGCAATATCTTCACGGTTATCACCCAGCCAGTCTGTATGATCAATCGCGATTGAGGTAATCACCGAAACATCTGGCTCCATCACATTGACAGCATCCAGCCTGCCACCCAAACCAATTTCCATGATAACCAGATCGGGTTTAGCGCGCATAAATACATCAATCGCAGCCAGTGTGCCGAATTCAAAATAAGTCAGCGCAATCTCGCCCCTGGCCTGGTCGATACGATCAAAAGCCTGACACAGACGTTCATCATCAATGAATTCACCGTTAATTTTGAATCGTTCGTTATAGCAAATAATATGTGGTGAGGTATAACAGGCAGCTTTGAGACCTGCAGCTGTCGCTATCGACTCCAACAAACTAACGGTCGAACCTTTGCCATTGGTGCCTGCAACGGTGATTAACGGACATTCAAATTTGTTATCCACTCCCATACGTTGTAAGACATCAACGATACGATCCAGGCCAAGGTCAATTTCTGTGGGGTTGAGTGTTGATTGCCAGTCTAACCAGGCATCGAGGGAGTTAAATCTCATTGAATACTTTCATCGCAAAGCGCGCATAAAAAACATAGTGATATTCAAGCAAACTATGCTCCTGGAAAGAATCAGTTTGCTCTCAGGCAAAACGGGCATTATTGAAAAGGCGGAGTGTACACCCGTATATGAGCATTCTGGAATAATGCCCAACGCCGCATGAGAGCAAACTGAACTTTTCAGTTAACTAGCTGACTGAACTGCTGGGCGGTTAGACAACATCAGGCATAAGCTTGAAATACGATCACGCAGATCACGACGATCAACAATCATATCAATAGCGCCATGCTCCAACAGGAATTCACTACGCTGGAAACCTTCGGGCAATTGCTCACGTACCGTTTGTTCTATCACGCGTGGACCAGCAAAGCCGATCAGGGCTTTTGGTTCAGCGATATGAATATCACCCAACATAGCAAAACTGGCTGATACACCACCCATTGTCGGGTCAGTAAGTACGGAAATATAAGGAATTCTATTTTTAGCCAGTTTAGCTAACGCCGCACTGGTTTTAGACATTTGCATCAGGGAGAACAACGCTTCCTGCATACGCGC
>JAGLQT010000161.1 GCA_023136715.1 Gammaproteobacteria bacterium
GAAACGTAATAGACAAAACCACTAGCTACTGCGGCGATTTTCTTCATGCGCTCTTCAGTGGTTGTCGGCGCGATCAGGAATATAGGATCAATCTGGTATTGCTTCAACGCTGCAATATAATCTCCAGCCTCTTCGGGCGGCATATCCACAGTGATTACACCATCGATACCGCATTCTGCTGCCTGTTTGGCAAAAGACTCATAGCCCATGACTTCGATAGGGTTTAAGTACCCCATCAAAACGATAGGCGTTTGCTCATCCTTTTCGCGGAATTTTTTAGCCACGTCAAAAACATCGTGCAGGCTAGTATGAAATTCCAGTGAACGCTCAGCTGCTGCCTGTATCACCGGGCCATCAGCCATAGGGTCAGAGAAAGGCGCACCCAATTCAATAATATTCGCGCCCGCTTCGACCATCGCATGCATCAAGGGTAAGGTCACATCAGGCTGTGGATCGCAGGTCATCACATAAGGAATCAGTGCTTTTTTAGATTCTGCCCTCATGCGCTCAAAACATGCTTTCAAGCGACTCATAATTCGATACCTTCAATCTTGGCGATGGTGTTTATATCTTTATCACCACGTCCAGATAAATTAACAATAATATTTTGATCGGGCGACATCTGCGCAGCCAGTTTTACGCCGTAGGCCACTGCATGACTGGATTCCAGCGCAGGAATAATGCCTTCCACGCGGGTTAATAGATGAAAAGCCTTCAAGGCCTCATCATCCGTAGCAGCGACATAATTGACGCGCCCTATATCTTTCAGCCAGGCATGCTCAGGACCAACACCAGGATAATCCAGACCGGCTGAAACAGAATGGGTTTCAATAATCTGACCATCCTTATCTTCCATCAAATAAGTGCGGTTGCCGTGCAACACACCCGGTTTACCTGCACACAATGGCGCAGCATGGTGCCCTGTTTCCAGACCATCACCGGCTGCTTCGACACCGTACATTTCAACCGATTCATCCGCCAGGAAAGGGTGGAACAGGCCAATAGCATTAGAACCACCGCCTATACAGGCGACTAAAGCATCGGGTAAACGACCTGTTTGATCCTGAATCTGCTGACGCGCTTCACGGCCAATGATGGCCTGAAAATCACGCACCATGGCAGGATATGGATGAGGCCCTGCAACTGTGCCAATAATATAAAACGTATCATCAACGTTCGTCACCCAGTCGCGCATAGCTTCATTGAGCGCATCTTTCAACGTTTTTGAGCCAGATGTCACCGGTATAACTTCGGCGCCCAGCAACTTCATGCGATAAACATTTGGGGCCTGTCGAACGATATCTTCCGCGCCCATGTAAACCACGCATTCCATGCCGAAACGCGCCGCCACGGTTGCCGTTGCCACGCCATGCTGGCCGGCTCCGGTTTCAGCGATAACCCGCTTCTTGCCCATGGCTTTAGCCAGCAACGCCTGACCGATGGTATTATTTATTTTGTGCGCACCGGTGTGATTCAGGTCTTCTCGTTTGAGATAAATCTGCGCACCACCTGTTTCTCTGGATAAACGTTCTGCATGATACAGCGGGCTGGGGCGGCCAACATAATGAGCGAGATCAAAATCAAACTCCGCCTGAAAATCTTTATCGTTAATCGATTTCTGGTAAGCCTCTTTTAATTCATCGAGTGCCTGCATCAGTGTCTCGGAAGCAAAAATGCCGCCATAAACACCAAAGTGCCCGCATTCATCGGGCATATTCGAGTAATCAATCTTGTCTTTAACTTCGCTCATTATTCGCCTGTCTTACGTTATTCATGAATGCTGTCACTAATACAGCATCTTTAATGCCTTTTTCACTTTCCACACCACTGCTGACATCAACTGCATAGGGCTGTACAGCTCGGACTGCCCCGAGTACGTTATCAACATTAAGACCGCCTGCCAGTATCAATGGATATTTCAGATCGGTCGGTATCATGCCCCATTCAAAACTTTGCCCGGTACCACCATCAGCCCCCGGTGCGTGACCATCGAGCAACAAACCGCGTGCATCATGATATTCTGCAACCTGCTTCGGTACAATCGATTCACCCGCCATGCCCAGCGCCTTGATGTAAGGCCTGCCAAACTGGCGACAAAACTCAGCACTCTCGCTACCATGAAACTGTAATAAATCAATCTGAACTTCAGCTAATACCTGACGAACTTCATCCACGTCTGCATCTTTAAACAGGGCCACCGTGGTGACAAAAGCAGGCAGTTTTTTGCATATTTCTGCCGCCTGAGCCGATGTTACATAACGAGGGCTCTTATCATAAAAAACCAGACCAATGGCATCCACACCTTCAGCCGCTGCGTGTAAGGCATCTTCGATTCTTGTAATCCCGCATATTTTAACACGCGTATAAGACATACTAGTATCCCGTCAGTCACTAAATCGTGGCAAAAAGCCTGTTGATGGCAAGTCATATTGTTCAGGGTATTCTACAGCAACCAGGTACAAACCTGCGGCTGCCGCTGTTGGCCCTGCCTTAGTCCGATCCCTTATTTCCAGCAAATCAGCCATCCATGTAAGCGGCTGCTCACCCCTGCCAATCATCAACAAGGAACCCACTATATTACGCACCATGTGATGCAGAAACGCATTCGCACAAATATCCAGAAATATATAATCACCATCACGAAAAATATTAATCGAATGCATGGTTCGAATAGCGTTACTGGCCTGGCATTTGGAGGAACGAAAAGATGAAAAATCCTGTTTGCCAAGCATGGCTTGAGCCGCCTCATGCATGGCCTCAACGTTCAGGGTATCGTAAACCCAGGTCACCTGTTTGCTGTGAATCGCGGTTCTAGCCCTGCGATTTAAGATTACATATCGGTAACTACGTTTTGTCGCACTGAAGCGCGCACTAAAATCTTCATCCACTTTTTTCGCCCAGACAATACTGACATCATCGGGTAGATGAATATTGCCACCCATCACCCAGGCTTTCAGTTCACGCTCTACCGTGGTATCGAAATGAGCTACCTGCGCCGTCGCGTGCACACCGGTGTCAGTACGACCTGCACAGATCAAACTCACTGGATGAATGGCTATTTTAGCTAGGGCTTGTTGCACTTTTTCCTGAACAGTACGGGCATCCTGTGACTGTATCTGCCAGCCATTAAAACGGCTACCATTATATTCAATACCTATTGCGATACGTAATGTGCTCATATATTTTTTGTACCAAATAAAAAAACGGCACCTAAAAGATGCCGTTTCGATATTTTAAACGATAAGTTCGTTTTCACGAAAGCTAAAGTTCATCTGGCCTCTCAAGCAAACTAGTTCGCCTGAGCAATTAACTCTTCTGCTTCTTTTTTCTGGCCTGCATTACCACCAGCCAGCACTTCATCAAGAATATCACGCGCACCTTCGTTATCACCCATGTCCAGATACGCCTTGGCCAGATCCAGTTTAGTATTGATCTCATCAACATCAGCTGGTTCTGACAAATCCATACCACCAAGATCATCATCCATCGACACGCTTTGCTCAGCAACATCAACACTCATATCAAGACCAGCAGACTCATCCGATGGTTCTTCAGATACAGCAAGATCATCCATGGACAGATCAAGACCAGGCTCTGATTCAACCATCGCATCATCTTCAGCAACTTCAGCTGAAAGATCGAACACTCCATCCTCTTCACCATCATCCATCGACATATCTAGATCTAAATCCATGCCGGTATCGCCACCTTCAGCCTCTTCCTCAGAAACCACTGACATATCTAAATCCATATCCAGTCCGGCATCATCCGAAGACATCTCTGGAACTGCTTCTGCTTCTGGCTCTGAATCCATCGATAAATCAAAATCCAGTCCGGCATCATCAGTGGTTTTACTAGCGACACCCAGATCAAGCTCTGAAGCCTCGATATCCAACGAGAACTCTTCCTCTTCAAGCGAGTCTTTAGCTGGGGATTCCTCAATGGCATCGGTCTCGCTCAGATCAAACTCAAGCTCATCAAGTGATTCCGCTGAATCATCAGGAGAAATAATAGCTGTCTCATCCATAGGTGGTAGATCAAGATCACCGCCATCAACCTCATCCAGAGGAGCATCGAAATCCATATCAAGCTCTGAAGCAGTATCATCGCCCAAATCAAAATCCATTGGCTCTGGTGATTTAGGCATTAAATCATTAACGTCTAAATCAGTGCCTAAACCAGCTTGCTGGAATATTTCTTCATCAGGGCAAAGCTCCTTACCCATTGCTGCAACTTTAGTCCAGGCAGGTGTTTCTTCGTCACCCAACCTTTGTTTCATTTCAGATCCCAGCTTGGCAAAGGCTTCAGCATTTTTACCTGCAAAATAGGTTTCTGCTAATTTGACACGATAAGAATCTTTATCAGGATTTTCCTTAATCGCATTTTCCAGCAATTCCTCTGCCTGCTGATAAATACCATAAGCCAGGTAGACATCAGCTTCAGCTAGAACATCATCCTGTTCCTCTTCTTCCTCGGGCTGCAAATTAGCTGCAGGTGTCACGACAGTATCGGTACCCGAAGGCAATATCATGGTCGCTTCAGCATCAAATTCTTCTTCGGTTTCAGCTTCAGCCATTGAAGCTTCAACTTCTTCATCACTGACCAAATCATCCATCGATTCATCATCGATCATATCAGCCACGTCTTCTAATGCCTCCTCTTCGTTGGCTGTAACAGATTCGATTTCTAGCTCCAATTCCGAGTCATCTGATGCGCTATCACGGCGACGTTTAATCAAATAACCAATAGCCCCAATAATTAATAAGGCAACAAACAGACCACCCACAATTAATCTGTTATTAAGCAGAGTATCGATCAAACCGGTTTCTTGCTGCTGAGTATAATCTGGCTGCACTTCATCAAGCACTTCCTGCTCAGTCATCACTTCTGTTTCTTGCAGGGCCTCAATCGCTTCAGTTTCATCGACAAACAATTCTTCAGTATCCGCTGCCAAATCTTCTTCAGTGGTTGATTCACCGGTCAAAGCATCTAAGGCATCCAGCGCCTGCTCTTCATCAACCAATTCAGTAACAGTATCCTCAACAGGAGCTTCATCTCTGAAATCATCAACTAATGCTTCTTCACCAGATAAATCGCCTGCTGACTGGATCTCAGCCATGGCATCATCTTCAATAGTCAGTAAACCCTTCATCTTGTCGACCTGCGTCGTCAAAGAGCCGATCTGACCCTGAAGCGCTTCTTTTTCTACTCGCTCAGTCTCAACTCGTTCGCGCGCCAAAGCCAACTGCTCACGCAACTCAGCAGCCGTCATTTCAGAAGGATCTTTCATTTCACCAGATGCTGAAGAACCACCACCAGCACTTACAATAGATAAACGTGAGTCGCTATCGCCCCCAACAGCAGAGCTATATTCGGTTTCGTTGTAAGCTTCATCAACGGCTGAGGCGGGTTGATCACTAGATAAAGACTGCTGATACTCTCGCCACAATGCATTCTGCTGACGCACAGCAGCCTTAGCTTCTTCACGGCTAACAGCATTAATATCCGCAGAATCTGGTGTCCGTAAAATATAGCCTCGTTTAAGACCATTTACGTTTTCATTAATAAATACTTCGGGATTAGTGCGCAGCATAGCGATCAGCATTTGCTCAGTAGAAACCGAATCATCTGGCTTCATACGATTAGCAATGCTCCAGGCGGTATCACCAGTTTGTACACGATAACCTGCAGGAGCCGTATAAGCAGGCGCGGTATAACTAGTCTGTTGCTGTACCTGTACGGGTGCAACCACTTCGGAAGAAACAGCTTCAGGAGCAGCAGCCATAGATGCAGCAGGACGAAAATCATCAGCAGCGGCTGCTTGAACTGTTGCGGGAGCACTATCCATTGATTCTTGCATGGCAGGACGGCCTGAAACTGCTGTCACCTTCTGAGTGCCTCGACTTCCCATAAATACTGGAGGATCGAGCAAGATAGTGTATTCACGAATCAAATGACCTTTAGGCCAATCGACTTCTACCAAAAAGTTCAGGAAGGGCTCGCGAACGGGTTTGGGTGACAAAACATCAATATAGACGCGACCAGCTTCAACCGAAGTTTTGAACTTCAGCGAACTCAGCACCAATGGACGATCCAGGCCCGCACGAACAAACTCTTCGCGTGATGCTAACTTTACTATCAGTGTTTCAGTATCCTCAGGAGCGGCTGACAACAGGTCAATACGAGCCGTAAGCTTTTGATTTAGCGACGAACTTACTTCAATTTCGCCCAATCCCAATGTATATCCATGGTTGGGAATTAGTATCGCCCCGAGTGCCAAGGCAAAGATCAATTTACGCACTGTATTTCCCCTATTATATGTTCTTTTTATACAGGAACTAACCATCTTCAGTCCCTGATCAATTCCTGTTATCTAGCCTATGTAACGGCCTTTTTCTTGTTATCTTAACAACCTACCTTAAGAAGGTACGTTAAGTATGCTGGTCTAACTATAGGTTATAAATATTGTTTTATCAAAATTTCTGCAATTTGTACGCTATTTAATGCAGCGCCCTTTCTGACGTTATCTGCAACCACCCACATATCGATGCCTTTTTCATGAGAAATGTCCTCACGAATACGCCCCACATAGACAGGGTCGTTGTTGGCACCTTCAGTTACAGCTGTTGGGTAACCACCGTCATTACGTTCATCCAGCACAGTCACGCCATCCGCCGCTGACAATAATTCAGTGACTTTTTCAGCAGAGATTTTTTCTTTGGTTTCAATATGCACCGCTTCTGAGTGTCCAAAGAACACCGGCACACGAACTGCCGTCGGATTCACCATGATAGATTCATCTTCAAAAATTTTGCGCGTCTCCCAGACCATTTTCA
>JAGLQT010000162.1 GCA_023136715.1 Gammaproteobacteria bacterium
TCATTTCTTCTTTGGTGTAACCGTTTTCAAGAAAGACATCGATTTGTGGCAGCACATTAAAAGCGATCTGTTTTGGATAGACTTCACACTTCATCGGTTTCGCATTTAACAAACTTGCAGTCTGTCCAGCCAGTTCTTCAATGGCTTCTTTACCGGTACCAGAAACCGCTTGATAAGTCGCCACATTAATACGTGTGATACCGACTTCATCATAGATAGGTTTTAACGCCACCAACATCTGAATGGTTGAACAGTTTGGATTAGCAATAATGCCATGTTTTTTGTGATCAGCTATCGCATGCGGATTCACTTCGGGCACAACTAATGGGATCTCATCGTCGTAACGAAACTCTGAAGTGTTGTCGATAACCACACAACCAGCCGCCGCAGCTTTTGGCGCAAACTCTTTGGAAATTGAAGCACCCGCAGAAAATAAACCAATTTGCACTTTGGAAAAATCGAACTCTGCCAGATCCTGAACCACAATATTTTTATCACCAAACTCAACACGCTTGCCTTTAGAGCGACTGCTTGCCAAAGCATAAACTTCACCCACAGGAAAATTACGTTCTGCCAGAATTGATAGCATGGTTTCGCCCACTGCACCGGTGGCTCCTACTACTGCAACATCATATGTCTTACTCATTATCTTCTTTCCAATTTCTAAATTAAGCTAACTCAGCCAAAACAGCATCACCCATTTCAGCAGTACCAATTTCTTTGCAACCATCAGCCATAATATCCGGCGTGCGCAAACCTTTATCAAGCACACGACCAACAGCAGCATCAATTGTATCTGCCAATGCAGGCTCATCAAGACTGTAACGCAACATCATAGCGACAGACAAAATCGTCGCCAACGGGTTAGCTACACCTTTACCCGCGATATCTGGTGCTGAACCATGAATCGGTTCATACATACCTTTACTGTTTGCATCCAGCGAGGCTGAAGGCAACATACCAATCGAACCAGTGAGCATCGCCGCGGCATCAGATAAAATATCACCAAACATATTCTTGGTAACCATGACATCAAACTGCTTCGGCCATTTCACCAGCTGCATGGCTGCGTTATCAACGTACATATGGCTTAGCTCAACGTCTTTGTATTCTTCTCCAACCTTCTCTACCGTTTCACGCCACAACTCGGAAACTTCAAGCACGTTAGCTTTATCAACGGAACATAATTTTTTACCACGTTTCATAGCGATATCAAAAGCCACGCGCGAAATACGATCCACTTCCGACTCACTGTAAACCAGCGTGTTATAACCTTCACGTTCGCCATTATCTTTTGTACGAATACCGCGGGGCTCACCAAAATAAATACCACCGGTGAGTTCGCGCACGATCATAATATCCAGACCGGCCACTACTTCTGGCTTCAACGAAGAAGCATCCGCCAGCTGCGGGTACAAAATCGCAGGACGTAGATTCGCAAACAGACCAAGCTCAGAACGCAAACCCAGAAGGCCACGCTCAGGGCGCAATTCGCGAGACAGGCTTTCATACTGAGGACCACCAACAGCACCAAGCAGAATTGAATCGGCTTCTTTAACCAG
>JAGLQT010000163.1 GCA_023136715.1 Gammaproteobacteria bacterium
CGATGCTGTTGTCGATTTGAAATTTGCCTTTGCGTAATTTTTTAAGTGTGTCCGGTGTGATGCCGTCGCGGGAATACAGTAGTTGGTCGGGGCATTCATCGACAGGGGCATCTGAGAAAATATCGTTGATATCAGGGCGTTCGTCATGACTTCTAATTTTGATATTTTTACGTGCCGGTTTTATCTGTGCTTTATTATCAGCGCGTAGTGGGGTGACGCCCTGCATTGCTTCATTGAACAATGATGATTCATCCAGTGCTTCTTCTGCCGCTTCGTCGGCTTCGGTTTGCTGCTGCCAGGCATCGTACCAGTTAGCAGGCGGCTTTTTGGCATCTTTTTTAGAATCATCCTGCATGGGGTGTGGCCACATCATGTAATATAGTTAGTTCTATTTTAACGATGATTCTGGTTTATGCACATATTATTGAGCAACGATGACGGTTACCTCGCACCGGGTCTACGAGTGTTGGCGGAAGCGTTGGGCGAGTTGCACACGATCTCGGTGGTGGCGCCGGATCGTAATCGTAGTGCTGCCAGTAATTCTTTGACGCTTGAGCGACCATTGCGAGCTTCTGTGGGAGATAACGGCTTTACCTGCGTTAACGGTACGCCTACGGATTGTGTGCATCTGGCGATTACCGGTTTGCTGAAGTCTGAGCCGGATATCGTTATCTCTGGTATTAATGATGGTGCCAATATGGGCGATGATGTGCTGTATTCAGGCACGGTTGCAGCGGCCATGGAAGGTAGGTTTTTGGGTTTGCCTGCGATTGCGGTTTCAATGGGATCTTATGAGCCGCAACATTTCGATAGTGCAGCCAAAGCGATTGTGCAGATTGTTGATCAGCTACAACAGCAGCCGTTAACGCAGGACAGTATTTTAAATGTGAATGTGCCCGATCTGCCCTGGCATGAGATTAAAGGTATCAAAGCCACACGTCTGGGTAATCGACATAAATCGGAAGGTGTGATCAGGCAAACTGATCCACGTGGTGAGCCCGTATATTGGGTGGGGCCACCGGGTAAAACGCAGGATGCGGGTGAGGGTACGGATTTTCATGCGGTCGAGCATGGCTTTATTTCGATGACTCCTTTGCAGATTGATTTAACCCGATATGATAGCCTTCAGGGTTTGGGCGAGTGGCTGGATACAGCCGCGCTTTTTGAAACATAATAATAACGACAAAGAACTGGCTACATGCAAAGAAGTATTCAAGGTATAGGTATGACATCCCAACGCACGCGTGACCGTCTGGTTGATCGCCTGCGTGAGAAGGGCATCACTGACGAGCGTGTGCTGGAAGTCATGCGCACCACGCCCCGGCATTTATTTATTGATGAGGCGCTGGCACACCGTGCCTATGAAGATTCATCTTTACCCATCGGTCAGGGGCAAACGATTTCACAGCCTTATATCGTGGCGCGAATGACTGAGGTGCTGCTTGAAAAAGGGGTGCCGGATTTTGTACTCGAGGTGGGTACCGGTTCGGGTTACCAGTCGGCGGTGTTGTCGCGTCTGGTGCCCAAGGTTTATACCGTTGAACGTATTAGTGGCCTGCTGGATAAGGCGCGACAGTGTCACCGTGAAATCGGGCTGCGTAATATTTACACCAAGCATAGCGATGGTTCATGGGGCTGGCCGGATCATGCGTTATATCCTGCGATTATGGTCACCGCCGCACCTGAGAAAATTCCCGAATCGTTATTGGAGCAGTTAGCCATAGGTGGCCGTATGGTGATTCCTGTAGGCACGGTGGCTGGTGATCAACAGTTGAAGTTGATTACGCGTATTTCTGCTACTAATTTTGATGAACAAACACTGAATGCCGTACGTTTTGTGCCGCTTCTCGATGGCTCGATACGTTAATCAGGGAATTTATTGATGTTATTTAACAAGTTATACAAAAAATGTATGCAGATGGCGGCGCATCCCAATGCTGAACGGTATCTGGCAGGCGTGAGTATTTTTGAATCGATATTTTTTCCTGTGCCTACGGCTTTAATGGTGGCACCGATGGCGGTGGCCAAGCCTGAGCGTGCAGTGAGAATTGCCACTATTGCGACGGTCACTTCGGTATTTGGTGGTCTATTTGGTTACATGCTGGGTTATTTTGCTATCTCCTGGATTGAGCCAGTTCTGCATGATGTGGGCTACTGGGATAAATACATGATCGCGCAAGACTGGTTCAGGGAATGGGGTTTCTGGTCAGTGGTGATTGCGGGCTTTTCACCGATTCCTTTTAAGTTGTTTACTATTACAGCTGGCGCTTTTGCCATGTCGGTGCCGATGTTTTTACTGGCGTCACTGGTTGGTCGTTCAGCGCACTTCTTTTTAGTAGCATTATCAATGGCCTGGGCAGGGCCTAAATTAGAACCCGTAGTGCGTCGTTATATTGAATGGCTGGGCTGGTTCACTGTGCTGGCGATTGCTGCGGTTATTTATTACCATCGTTAAACATGCTTCGTAAGATTAGCTTCATATTTTTCCTTCATGTATTCCTAACGGCATGTACTACTACGCGAATCAACTGGGATCCTGATGATTACACGGTGGCTTCTGGCGATACCCTGTATTCGATCGCCTGGCGTTATGAGATCGACCCTGATGATCTTGCTAAATGGAATCATTTGTCACCACCTTACATTATTCACCCGGGTGACCGTCTGCATACCAAAGAATCTGATGGGCTTGCGGCCGATAAGTTAACAATAGAAACGAAACAACAGCAGAATAAACCATCAGAAATTACGGTGAGACGAGGTGATACCTTATATTCCTTGTCCAGGGAAAATGACGTTAGTGTTGCCAGATTGGCGTTTATTAATGGATTAAAGAAGCCCTATGTGATTAATCCCGGGCAAACTTTACGTCTGAAAGGTAAGCTAGACTTAAGTTCGAGACAAGCTAACGCTCAAAGTACAACAAGGGTTACACGCCCAGTGATTAGTACTGCAGCTTCACCTGTAGAGACTAACCGTAGCGTTAGTTGGCAATGGCCGGTCAAGGGTAAGTTGATCGGACGCTTCAATAAATATAAAAACGATGCCAAAGGTATCGATATTGCAGGCAGTGAAGGTAAGTCAGTCAAGGCGGCTTCTTCTGGAAAAGTGGTTTATAGCGGCAATGGTTTAATCAGTTACGGTAATTTGGTGATCATCAAACACAGTCGCTCTTATCTCAGTGCTTATGCCCATAATAAAAAGCTGTTGGTGAAAGAAGGTGAGACAGTAAAAGCCGGTCAGAAAATCGCTGAATTAGGCAAAACCGGCGCAGAAAAGCCAAAACTTCACTTTGAAATTCGCAAGAACGGTAAACCCGTTGATCCTTTAAGGTATCTTCCTCGTAGTTGATTGCTCTCGCTTAAACCACAATATCATGTGGTTAGGTCTTTAATCGTGAAATTAATTTTAATTAATTTAAATAAATCCTTGCTTTGTAACGATATTTAGTGATATAAATTTTTTTAACCTATGGATGGTTTGAGAAGTGGCTTGTAAGTGTCTGGAAATAAAGGATTTTGAATAGGACGCTCAGACAGGCACATGAAATGCGAAAACAAAAATAAAAACGTATTTGGAAAAGGGGAAGAAAAATGAGAGAAGCTACGTTAGAGAGCAGTGAAAATATTGGGGATATTGGTGTGTTGATGCATGATACTGATGATGTTGAAGTAGCCAGTGAAGATTTTGAGACTTCAAAAGAGAAGGTGGCAGATAAAAAACCTTCTGAAAGTATAACTGGCAGGGTTAATCGAAAAGAACTCGATGCTACGCGTCTGTATCTGAGAGAAATTGAAGGTTCACCGTTATTAACTGCTGAAGAAGAAGTTTATTACTCCCGTCTTTCCCTGAAGGGTGATATGGAAGCCCGCAAGAAAATGATCGAATGCAATCTGCGTTTGGTCGTCAAAATAGCCCGTCGTTATATGAATCGTGGTCTGGCACTGCTCGATTTAATCGAAGAAGGTAATCTGGGTTTGATCCGTGCGGTTGAGAAATTCGATCCTGAGAAGGGTTTCCGTTTTTCAACTTACGCTACCTGGTGGATTCGCCAGACTATCGAACGCGCGCTGATGAACCAGACACGTACCATTCGTTTGCCTATCCACGTTATTAAAGAATTAAATGTTTATCTGCGCGCTGCTCGTAAGCTTGAGCAGACCATGGATAAAGAACCTAGCGCCGAAGATATTGCCAAAATGCTGGATAAGCCAGTGGCCAATGTTGAGAAAATGCTGGGTCTACGTGACCGTGTGACATCAGTTGATGTACCAGTCGGTGCGGAAAATGATCGTCCCTTGCTTGAAATTGTTGCTGATGAGCGCGTTCAGGCTCCACCAGAAATGCTACAGAATGAAGATGTAATGGCGAATCTGGGTGTCTGGATGGATCAGCTAGATGAAAAACAACGCGAAGTGCTGGTTCGTCGTTTTGGTTTGAATAACCATGAGCGTACTACACTGGAAGATGTTGGCCGTGAACTGGGCGTGACTCGTGAACGAGTTCGTCAGATTCAGATGGATGCACTGAAGCAGCTTCGTAAAATTCTGGAAAGTCAGGGTTTTTCTGAAGAGCTGTTATTTAATGATTAGTTTATAAAATAAAAATAAAGCAGCATGACTTGACCGGGTAGTTCGATGAACTCCCCGGTTTTTTTATGCCGATAATATCAGGCCACAGACTACGTGACGGCCTTCACCGGTTAGGATGTTGTATGTCCGGCAGGCAGCGCCGGTATCCATGAACTCCACGCCCACGCCAAGCTTGATCAGTTCAGCATAGGTTTCAACAGGCGGAAAGGTCAGCTTATTGCCGGTACCAATAATCACCAATTCTGGTTTTAACTGGATGATAGCGGTGAAATCATCAGCCTTCAGAGTTTCAATTGATCTAGGTGACCAGTCTGTCTTTAGCTGTTTACTGGCGATAATCAGGCTGGAATTAAAATTTTTACCATTCACCTGAAGCGTGTTTTCATCATAGGAGGAGATAAAATATCCTTCGTTCGGGTCAGCTTCGGCAAATTTCACAATAGGTATCCAATGTAGTCATCATTAATAAGAGTTGCTTCTGGCATTATACGTTCTGTTCGATGGCCTGCATATGCAGTAGAATGCGCCTCTTATTGATATTTTGGCTCGGATTGCACGGGTCTGTGACGGGAGAGAATCGTGGAAGCGGTAAAAGTCGGTTTATTAGGTTTGGGTACAGTTGGTGGTGGCACGGCTACAGTCTTGTTGAGAAATGCAGCAGAAATTCAGGCACGCGTTGGTCGCGCCATTGAAGTCTCGCATGTTGCTGGTTTGGGTATTGCCGATCAAACCATCGTTGATCCAGCTAAAGTTAAACTCACCGAAGATGCTTTTGAAGTGGTCAATGACCCGGAAGTACAAATCGTCGTTGAGTTGATCGGTGGTTACACACTGGCCAAAGACCTGGTGATGAAGGCGATTGATAACGGCAAGCACGTGGTCACCGCTAACAAGGCGCTGATCGCGACACACGGCACAGAGATCATGCAAGCGGCGACTGCCAAAGGTGTGACGGTTTCTTATGAAGCTGCTGTGGCCGGTGGTATACCCATCATTAAAGCCATGCGCGAAGGTTTAGCTGGTAACCAGATTCAATGGTTGGCAGGCATCATCAACGGTACTGGTAACTTCATTCTCACCGAAATGCGTGACAAGGGTCGTGATTTCGATGACGTATTAAAAGAAGCACAGGAATTAGGATACGCTGAAGCTGATCCTACTTTTGACGTTGAAGGTATCGACGCTGCGCATAAGCTAACGATTCTGGCTTCGCTGGCATTCGGTATCGAGTTGCAGTTTGAAAAAACTTACACCGAAGGCATCAGCAAAATCACTACCGAAGATGTGAATTATGCCGAAGAGCTGGGTTATCGTATCAAGCATCTCGGCATTGCTCGTAAAACTGATAACGGTATCGAGTTGCGCGTACACCCAACACTTATTCCAGAAAAACGCTTGCTGGCTAACGTCGATGGCGTGATGAATGCTGTGCTGGTTCAAGGTGATGCAGTAGGTCCAACTTTATATTACGGTGCTGGTGCTGGCGCAGAGCCAACCGCTTCGGCAGTTGTAGCAGATATTATCGACACGGTCCGTTCAATCGACGTACCAGCTGATCAGAAAGTACCTTTGTTAGGTTTCAGAGCTGATTCAATGCGTGATACCCCTGTGCTGTCTATTGATGATGCTGAAACTTCATACTATCTACGCATGAGTGCCGAAGATAAACCGGGCGTACTGGCGGAAGTTTCCGAAGTGTTTGCTGCTCACAGCATCAGTCTGGAAGCCGTCTTGCAAAAAGAACCATCAGAAGGCGTGAACCTGGTGAACCTGGTTTTACTCAGCCAGCAGGTTCAGGAAAAGAACATGAATGGCGCGATTAAGGAAGTTGAAGCACTAGCGGCAATACAGGGTGAAGTAGTTCGGATTCGGATGGAGCATTTAGGCTAGTTGTTTATTCATGAACCGTTTTAATGCCACAGTGGCATCAAAACGGTTCATTGTTGAACAGGCTTGAATTATAAAAAAGAAAGGATCTCTTCTTCAATAGCATCTTTCTCGATAATACTTTTCTGTGTTATCTCTTTATCAAATAGCTCGTTGATCATTGCGGGGATCTTAATGTCCGCTTCTTTAGCAATGGATTTCAGTGCGTCGATGTCGTGTGCATCGACTTCACCAGTGAGAGCGTTAGCAATCACGGGTGAGAATTTGGTCCATTCTGCGGTCGAGTACACGATAGTTTTTAATGGTTTGTCGCGACAGGTTTCGTAGGCCTTGAAACAGGTGGCAGTGTGAGGATCCATCAAGTAACCGTTGGCAAAAGTATTTTTGATGTAGGTTTTGCCTTCGTCGTCGTTACAAAAATCGGCGGCGAAGATATTCTGAATTTGTTCGAGTTCATTATCGGTTAACTGGTAATTTTTTTCTGTGTCCAGTTGCTTCATCAGTTCTTTGGTACGTGCTTTGCCAAATAAATCAAATAGTATACGTTCGATGTTGGATGATTTTAAAATATCCATAGCAGGCGAAGTGGTGGGTACAACGGCCAGTGTTCTTAAGTCGTAAGCACCAGTTTTGATTAGTTGCGTCAAAATATTATTGTTGTTTGATGCAATCAAAATTTTCTCAACGGGCAGGCCCATCTTCATCGCGTAATAACCACCTAGCGCGTTGCCGAAGTTACCGCTGGGTACGTTCAGGTACACCTTCTCACCCATGTTGATCGCCTTTTGACGAACCAGTTCGAGGTAAGAGTGAATGTGGTAAATCGTCTGGAAAATAATGCGGCCAAAGTTAACCGAGTTAGCGGCAGACAGGCTGATATTTTTCTCTTTTAATTTGTCGTTGAAACTTTGAGAAGCGAGCAGGCTTTTCAGTGCGTTTTGTGTATCGTCGAAATCACCTTTAACGCCGATGACTTTCAGGTTGCTTGCATCTTCAGTGACCATTTGCAAACGTTGTACGTCTGATGTGCCGCCGACTGGGTACATGCAGGCAACACGTACGTTGTCTTTGTTCTTGAAAGTTTCTAATGTAGCGGGGCCAGTGTCGCCGGAAGTCGCCGCCAGGATCAGGTAGTTTTCATTGCGCTGCTGCGCGATGGATGACAGTACGACACCAAATGGCTGCAGAGCCATATCTTTGAACGCGCGGGTCGGGCCGTGGTACAGCTCGCTGACAAATAAATCATCGAGTACTTTAACCACGGGAACGGGATTGGCTGGATCATCAAATTGATCATACAGCGCGAGTGCTTTGTCGATGGTGGCCGGTTCGATGTCGATTTCAAATGCTTCAAGTACGCCTTTGGCCAGTGTTTTGTAACTGGAGTCGAGGTGCTTATTCAGAAAACCTTCGCCTAGATTGGGTAAAGACTCAGGTGAATAAATACCACCGAAAGAAGAAATTGGTGAAAGAATCGCCTGTGAAAAGCTGACTTTTTCAGGATGCTGGCCGTCGTTGCCGCGTGTTTCGATAAAGTTCATGTGTAACCTAATGAATTGATCCGTAAATATTTGTGAGGAATTATATAGAATTCGTGCCGTCGCTTCTTCAAAAAAACGTATCTGGGTAGGGATTTATACGTTATTAGCGTTTAAAACTCAGAGATATTCCAGAATTTCTTCTGGTTTGTCGATGCAATGATCGGCTTTCCAGTTTTTGGTGTCTTCAAGCTCGCCAATATAACCGTACAGTGCAATCAGTGTTTTCATGCCGGCATTGTTACCCGCTTCAATATCGCGGTGGGCGTCACCAATATACATACATTCCTCTGCCTGACTGCCAGCCAGTTCGCAGGCGTGGTACATCGGTTCAGGGTGGGGTTTTCGGTTCTCGGTGGTATCACCGCTAACAATACAGGCGGCGTGTTCGGCAAGGCCGAGTGCTTCCATTAGCGGCACAGTCAGCCAGCCGGGTTTATTGGTAACCACGCCCCAGTTCAGGCCATGCTGCTCAATAAAATCGAGCACTGCCTGTGTGCCTTCAAACAACTTTGAATGCACAGCGATTTTTTGTTTATAAATATCCAGATAGCGCGTTTTCAGGTATTCGAGGCGATCATCTTCGAGTTCGTGACCGAAGGCGAGTTTGACCAGTGCGACGCTGCCATCTGAAACTACAGGGCGAACTTTATCGAAGGCCAGGAGTAATTGGTCTTCTTCGCGGCAGAGTTGATCAAGTGCGGCAGCCATATCGGGTGCGGTATCGATCAGCGTGCCATCGAGATCGAATAGAACGGTCTTAATCATGAAGATTTATTCGGCAGGGCGTTGATAATGAACCATGTAGTTCACGTCGACATCATTGCTCTTACGGAACATGCCAGTGAGTGGGTTATAGCTGACACCTTCGATGCCCATAAGCTCCAGCCCGGCCTGTCGTGCCCAGATATCCAGCTCTGATGGGCGGATAAATTTGCTGTAATCGTGCGTGCCCTTAGGCAGCATTTTCATGACATATTCGGCACCAAGAATGGCCAGTAGGTAGGCTTTGGCGTTGCGGTTGACGGTGGAGAAATACACCGAACCGCCGGGTTTCACTAATTGTGTGCAGGCGTTGACGATGGAAGCAGGGTCGGGCACGTGCTCCAGCATTTCCATGCAGGTGACCACATCGTAGCTGCCAGCCTGTTCTGCTGCATGCGCTTCGACTGTGATTTGCTGGTATTCGATATCGAGATCTTCTTCCATGGCGTGCAGTTTGGCGATGGAAAGCGGTGCTTTGCCCATGTCGATGCCGGTTGTATCGGCACCTGCGCGCGCCAGGCTTTCGGTGAGAATGCCGCCACCACAGCCAACATCCAGCGCTTTTTTACCGGACAGGGGGCTGTTGGTGTTGATGAAATTCAATCGAATCGGATTGATGTCGTGCAGTGGTTTGAATTCACCACTTTTATCCCACCAGCGGCTAGCCAGTTCTTCAAATTTCTGGATTTCCGCGGGGTCTACATTGTGTTCAGTATGTGCTGTGTTCATAGCAGCTATTTTAGGGGAACTCTGATTAATTATCAGAAAAATGTCAGCGCTGAATCAGGGGATTTCAATTACAGCTAAAAATTCCTCACCGCGGAAATCGAGTTTAATTTCAGCCGTGCCGCTGCCGAGAACCGTATAGATACCCAGATAGCCGGCTTTTTCTTCAATAACCATATCCTTACCTGCAGTAATGTTGTACACCAGAGTAGTATCGCTGGTGATATTCACTTCAGTGTTGTTTGAAAAAACAGCCGTCGTCACCAGGTCAATCTCATCTGGGCGTACGATCAGAATTAAGGCTTGATTACTGGTTAATTCGGTATCATTGGCGCTAACCTTCAGGGACGTGACGCTGAGCTGGTCAATATTAATGGTTGAGGAAGCGCTTAAACAGCTCGCACCACTGCCACAGCTGACTGGCGTATCAAGTACCATGCCCTGCGAAATATCAATGCCATCAATGGCCTGTTCAATATCACCACAGGCCACGGAAATGGTGGCATTAGATCCCTCGGTTACCCCGGTAATATCGAGCTGCTGGCGATCTGCGGATAAAGCGATAGAGGCATTTAAAACATCATCGATTCCCCATTTACTGTTGCCGCTGATATTTTCATTAAAATCAGACCCGTCCAGAGCCTGATAATTAGCCACGGAGATGAAGGAGATAGATTTGTCTTTCTCGACACTGGCATCAGTTACCGCACAGTTAGTTAAGTCTGAAGTACTGCTATAACAAAGTTTAATGCTATTCAGGTTGTTCTTCGTTATGGCCTGATTAAAGTCGATGGAAGTCACTTCACTATTACTATACAGAGAATGTGCTTTCGCCTGAATAATAATATTGCCCTCAGACAATGTGTGTAAAGTTGCCTGATCATCCAATGTTTCGATATGTGCTCGTTGTGATGGATTAGTGTCTTCCTGGTCACGAATAATCCACTCTATGTCATTAATAATGATGTTATCGACAGGGCGTATTTCCTCGTTACTATATTCATCAATGTAACTTCCGATGGGAATAAAGGTTTGTGAGCGACACATGTCAACATCAAGATTATTGTCATCAAGCTCTACTACCTGATCGAATTTTGCGTCGGAGACTTTTATTTCAATGGCGTCACTATAAAGACCAAAGTCGGCGTTGATGGTTATCAGTTCAGCAGTTGCACTGGCGGTAAAATGCCCGTTCTGGTCGATACTGCTAGTGGCTCCATCAGATAGTGACCATTGAATATCGTCGCTGATGAGGACGGTATCCGCGGCATTTGATTT
>JAGLQT010000164.1 GCA_023136715.1 Gammaproteobacteria bacterium
TACTTTCTTCTTAGCTACTTTACGTTTAGTAACTTTTTTCTTAGCTACCTTGCGTTTTGCAGTTGCCTTTTTACGCGTTGCTATTTTCTTTTTTACTGCTTTTTTTGCAGTGGTTTTTTTCTTACTTTTAGCCTTGGTTTGAGCCATCTCTGCATCCTCTTTTTTGAGTTACCAACCGGAGTATAAAACGATATTTAAATTTAGCAAACGTTTTTTTCTTTTAAAAGTCTTTTTTATCTTAAAAATCAAACATTCCGAAACATTTTTTACAAAAAAACATGGTCTGGCTATTAAATATCAATAATTAAATTCAACTTCACTTAACTCATCACTTTTACATGTGCGAATGAAAAGGTTTATTTTGATAATCAAACAAAGATCAATGAAACACTCTAAGTGTTTTATTATATTAATATCGCTAAGAAGCTATTCGTAGAAGCTTCGACACACATATACAATTTCGCATACAATATATCCGATAATATCCCGCACCAAACAAAACTTTTAAAAATACCGCTAATGAATAACACAAGAACACCAGTATCCGCTTTTCCCGCCGCAGGCTTACTACGACGATTAATGGCCATTTTTTATGATTTATTTTTACTGACTGCGATTCTTTTTCTTGCCACAGCCATTTTTAGTGCCATATTCAACAGCGGTGAAGCCCTTGATAAGGAAAATCCCTACACGACTTTATTAAGCTTTTACCTTACCGGTATTATTTTTGTTTATTTCGGCTGGTTCTGGACACACGGCGGACAAACACTGGGCATGAAAACATGGAAGATGAAATTAATCAGCAATACCTCTCAAGCGATCAGCTGGAAGCAGGTATTAATTAGAGAAATTACTACGATTATTTCTCTTGGTTTAAGTTTTATCTGGTCTATTTTTGATAAACAAAAACGCTGTTGGCACGATATTACCTCCAACACCACGCTGATTGATTTAAGAGGCGCTGATTGATAATCAACTTTGATGATGCCTTAACGGATACGACGTATCAAAAAAATGGTCAATGAGGCGACAAAAACCAGTGGGATTGATGCGCTCAATGCCGGCATTACGCCATAAACTACACCGAGATGATTGATTGCCCGGTTAAAGACAAAGAACAGAATACCCAACAGCAAGCCGATAATGACACGCTGCCCTGTCCCGCCTGACCTCTGTGTCGCAGTGAAAACCAATGGAATGGCAATCAACAACATCACCAGACAAGCCAGCGGCGTAAATACTTTCACCCAAAATGCCAATTGATAGGCAGCCGCATCCAGTTCATTTTCTTCCAGATATGTACTGTATTGCATTAAAGAAATAGCCGACATATCCTGCGGCTCCAGCTCCAACACTTCAAATAAATCTGTTTTTATCAAACTGGGCCATTCTTCTACTGCTCTTTCCTCAGTTTTAACGCCTGTTTCAGAAATTTCACTGTGAGTGACATTTTTCAGCAGCCAATGATCATCTTTAAAAGAAGCTGTCTGAACATGACTCGCTCGTTTAAGCTTTCTATTCGTATCTAGCTCGTAGATACTCAGGTTCTGCAACTGCATATCAGGCATCACTGTCTTCACATTAAAATAGCGATTACCATCTCGTGCCCACAAACCATGCTCGCCACCCACTAGTACCTGATCATCCATGGCGACTGCTCGCATACTTTTAGACATACTGGTTGCATGCGGCACAATGAATTCACCCACTAAACCAACAAACACCGCTAACAAAAAACCTGTTTGCAATACTGAACGAATAATTCTGGCTACGGTAATGCCCGAAGAACGCATCACCACCAGTTCTGAATTATTCGCCATCGCCCCCATGGAAATTAGCCCGCCCAATAAAATAATTGAAGGTGCTAATTCGTATAATTTTTTAGGCAGGCCCAGCAATACAAAAACAATTGCTTCCATCAAGCCAAAATCTTTGGTGCCGATATGCTCTAACTGCCGGACGAAATCAATGAAAATAAATAGCGCAGCAAAGACAAACAAAGCACCCAGCGTACCGCGGAGAATAGAACGCGCGATATAACGATCAATAATCACTAACTCGTCACCTCATCGTGCAACTTATTTTTTGTCTTTCTGCTGCGAAACACATGGCCACCTAATTTCAGCAAAACCAGCAATACAATCACAGCGAGAATATGCACCCACCAGGTTCCAATCCATACTGGGACACGTTCTTTAATAATCCAGTTTTTACCCAAACTCAACAAGTTTGAATAAACCAGATACAATAATATCGCCCAACCCAGGTTGGCATAACGGCCACTACGCGGTGTTGTCTGGCTCAGAGGTAATGCCAGCATGGCAATGATTAATGTCGCAACAGGCACGGTTAAACGCCACTGCAATTCAGCTTGATGCCGTGGCAAACTTGACTGCCACAATTGCTCACTCGGCAGTGCTTTTATGGATAAAGTAGCACTCACATCCTTAGAACCGGGAATATAAACCCCATACTCCTGATATTCAGTAATTTTATACTGCCCGCTACCGGGCTCACCCTCATAGTGCGTACCTGATTCCATCACCATATAATCACGTCCATTTTTATCGTGATGATTTTGCGCCCTCAGGGCAATATCCACATGCGCAATGCCCTCTCTTTCCTGCTGATAGAAAACATGATCCATGACCTTGCCATCTTCGCTCTGAGATTCCAGAAAGAAAATGGCATTGCCCTCTCTCGATTGATTAAAACGACCTGCAAATAAAGCACTGAGCTCGGTGCGATTTTTAATCTCTGTCATCATGAAATCACGTTGTTCAACCACTGATGGGATGACAAACAAACTCAGGTATAACATTAAAACGGTAGTAGGTAATGCCACCAACAACAGGGGCCGATACCATTGCACTGGTCCCAAACCGGCCGACATTATGGCGGTCATTTCGCTATCTTTATATAAACGCCCAAAAGCCAGCAAAATACCCAGTAACAAGCTCAGGGGCACCAGCATGACGGTGAATTCATAAGAGTTGTTTAGCAATAATGCGAAAAACATATCAATAGGAATACGCCCATCAACCAGCCATGCCAGCAAGTGCACAGCATCAGCACTGACCACGACTATGACTAATACGAACAGCACAGAAAACCAGGAAATAATTATTTCCTGGCTGATATAGCGATTAATAATCGATAAATGTTTTTTCACAAACTCACCCATAGGGCTGGCATTATCACATTGACTACCCGACAATGCATTAATTGCATACAATCTACCTATATTAAAAAATCAAATTAACGTCTTCGGAGACACTCATGGAATACACAGTCAAAAGCGGCAGCCCCGAAAAACAACGTATCGGATGTGTTGTAGCGGCTGTTTATGCCTCGCGTAAACTCTCGCCCTCAGCTAAAATTCTAGACGATGTCAGCGGCGGTGTAATCTCTAATCTGGTTCGTCGCGGTGAAATAGAAGGTGAAATAGGCCAGTGCCTATTACTTCATAATGTTGAAAACACACTTTGTGATCGCGTTTTACTGGTTGGCTGCGGCAAAGAAAAAAACATCACAACTAAAAACTTCCGAAAAATAAACCAGATGATGGTGAAACGACTGGAAGCCAGTGGCGCCACTGAAATTGCCTCCTATCTAACTGAAGCACCGGTCAAACGTCGCGATATCACCTGGAAGATTGGTCAATCTATCGAAGCCATTAATGAATGCCTGTATCACTTCAATCAATTAAAAAGTGACCAGAAACCCCCTCGTCGTCCTTTAAGAAAATTTATCTTCAGCGTATCGGGGCGTGGTCAGCTTACAGATGGCGAAGTCGCTGTCAGAAACAGCATGGCGGTTTCAACCGGCATCAATCTCAGTAAAGACCTTTCTAACCTGCCCGGCAATATTTGCACACCCGCCTACCTGGCAAAACAGGCCCGCACCCTGCAGGAACAATATCCAAACATCAAAACCACGGTACTCGAAGAAGATGAAATGGAGAAGCTGGGTATGGGAGCCTTACTTGCAGTTTCACGCGGAAGTCGTGAAGCCGGAAAACTCATCACTGTAGAATATATGGCTGGTGATAAAAAACAGGCGCCGATTGTATTGGTAGGTAAAGGTGTGACTTTCGACTCGGGTGGTATCAGCCTCAAACCCGGCGCTGCCATGGATGAAATGAAATACGACATGTGTGGTGCGGCCAGTGTGCTCGGGACTATCGCCGCCTGTGCCGAATTACAACTGCCGATGAATATTGTTGTCATTGTCCCCACGGTTGAGAATATGCCCGGTGGCATCGCGATAAAACCCGGCGACATTGTCACCAGTATGTCTGGCACCACCATTGAGATACTCAATACCGATGCCGAAGGTCGTTTAATTTTATGTGACGCCCTCAGCTATGCAGCCAAGTACGAGCCTGATGTAGTAATTGATATTGCCACCCTGACTGGCGCCTGCATTGTCGCACTGGGCGCTCATCCCGCCGGATTGATGGGCAACCATAGCCCCCTCATTCATGACCTACTCAACGCCGGTCAGACAAGTGGCGACCGTTGCTGGGAACTGCCTTTATGGGATGATTATCAGGTTCAACTAGAAAGCAATTTTGCCGACATCGCCAATATTGGAGGTAAAGGCGCGGGCACCATTACCGCCGCCTGCTTCCT
>JAGLQT010000165.1 GCA_023136715.1 Gammaproteobacteria bacterium
TGATGGGCCTGAAATTCATGGACGATGTTCCCTTCCATGAAGTTTATGTTCACGGTCTGGTGCGCGATTCCTACGGCCAGAAAATGTCCAAATCAAAAGGCAACGTACTCGACCCGATCGATTTGATCGATGGCATTGATCTGGAAGCACTGGTTGCTAAACGCACCTCGAATATGATGCAACCGGAACTGGCGAAAAAAATTGAAAAACAGACGCGCAAGGAATTTCCCGATGGCATTCCTGCTTTCGGCACCGATGCTTTACGTTTCACTTTTGCGGCTCTCGCTTCTACCGGTCGCGATGTTCGTTTTGACTTGCACCGCTTCGAAGGCTACCGTAACTTCTGCAACAAAATCTGGAATGCAACACGTTATGTCTTGATGCAGACCGAAGATAAGGACACCGGTATCGATAACGACGATGTTGAGTTATCACTGGCAGATCGCTGGATTATTTCGCGCCTGCAACACGTTGAAGAAAATGTCGGCACACACATCGAAAAATACCGTTTCGATCTCGCCGCACAGGACCTGTATTCCTTTGTATGGGAAGATTACTGTGACTGGTATCTTGAGTTATCAAAACCTGTTTTATTCAGTGATGAGACCTCAGAAGCCGCACAGCGTGGCACACGTCGAACATTAGTCCGTGTTCTGGAAACCATTTTGCGTCTGAACCACCCGATCATGCCATTTATCACCGAAGAACTCTGGCAAATGGTGGCACCGTTAGCGGGTAAGTCGGGCGACACCATCATGACCCAGCCTTATCCAATCGCTGATCAAAACAAGGTTGATAAAGTTGCCGAAACCGAACTCGAATGGGTGAAAAATTTCATCACCGGCGTGCGTAAAATTCGTTCTGAGATGGATATCCCACCTGGCAAACCATTACCGGTTTTATTACAGAATGCGACCGATAAAGATAAAACCTGCTTCAACAGTAATCAGAACTTCATCGAAACACTGGCCAAACTGGAATCAGTTGAATGGTTGAATGCTGGAGATGCAGCACCTGAATCAGCCACCGCTCTGGTTGGTGAAATGCAAATTCTAATTCCACTCGCTGGCCTGATCGATAAAGAAGCCGAACTGACGCGTCTGGAAAAAGAAATGGGCAAACTGACAATCAACATCGAAAAAGGTGAAGCTAAATTACAGAACCCCGGTTTTGTTGACAAGGCTCCAGCAGCGGTGGTTGAAAAAGAACGTCAGCGCCTTGCTGAATTATCCAAATCGTTGCAACAATTGCAGGAACAGGCGGAAAAAATTCGAGCGCTATAATTCGACATAAAATTAATTCGACATAAAATTGAATTAACGAATCAGGCAGGAAAATATAATGCAAACACCCGACAAGCTGGAACAAATTCTTCAGACTCACGCAGGCCTCATCAACGCCGTGGTACAAACCATCCAGAATCCTGAGTTAAAACCGCAACTGGATCACGTACTCAAACAATCTGAGCAAAATGGCTGGGTTGGACTGGTTGCAGCAATTCGAAAAATTGTCGCGGGCAGCCGTGACAACAGCCTATTAGCGGGACAGGACGATGAAGACCGAGTCATCATCGATGCTATCCTGAAAGGCATACAGGACCCAACCACCCTGCCCAAACCAGAACAGCAGGCAGATGCTACTGCCGCCGCACCCATGCTGGCACAACTGGTTAACGATGCAGGTCGTGGTGACCACGATGCGGTCATTATGCTGGGCGGGCTGGCAGAGCAAATGTCCAATGCCGGTGGTGATCTGGCTAATCTCAGTGCTGTAGTCAAAAACCTGATCGACGGTGAACGTGATATCGATAAGCTATGTACCCGCATGGGACCACAGGGTGAATCTTTGATTACTGCGATTATTGCAGAACTCAACAAACTGGAAATCCACTAAGCCGCCCTGTAACGCACCATTATTGTGCATTCGTGCCAATATGATGGTAAATTGCCGACCAACACTCCAAATCTAAAAGTGAAGACATAACGTTGATTCAACAATTTATTCAAAAAATGCGTGGTGGTGATCCAACACCCGCGCGAGTACCTCTGCATGAAATCTTCTGGTCAGCTTTAGGCTGCTTTCTGGGCATAGCCGGTGTCTACTGGACTGGGCATTTACAGGGACTTGGTCTTGAAGAGTCTTTATTTCTAGTCGGCTCATTTGGTGCCAGTGCTATTTTAATTTATGGCATACCCGAGGCTCCCCCGTCGCAACCACGCAACCTAATTGGCGGGCATGTGTTGTCTGCCATTGTTGGCGTTAGCTGTGCCATACTGATTCCAACACCCATTATTGCAGCTGCAGCCGCTGTAGCCTCAGCAGTAGTAGTAATGCACCTGGGTCGATGCATTCATCCCCCCGGTGGTGCAACTGCACTAATCGCTGTCATTGGCGGTTCAAACATTCATAATCTAGGGTACTGGTACGTAATCACACCCATTGCTTCAGGTGCGTTGTTGATGCTGCTTATCGCACTAGTCACAAATAACATGTCACCGCACAGACGCTATCCAGGGCGTTGGACTTAAAACTACAAACTAGGCTTTATACTGTTTGTGCTTAAAAAGTGTTGTCCTTGCAATAGTATAAGCTTCATTATCAAGAATTCCTTCATCCCTGAGTCGACGACACATTTTTAACTCACCAACTAATCTATCCGCCACCGATATATTTGAGTGCTGTTTATCTATAGCTTGCTGAAGATGAATGAAAAAGTTGTCAAATTTGTTCTGATCAGGCCTGGCATTGTCTAAAAAGAATAAATTCACATTACCAAACTTACTTTTGAATATGTATTCATCACGCTGCAAATACATAAATATTAATGCGCAAATCAAAGTTATCGTTAACCCAATAGATCCGGCTATAAAATTAAATTCAAGCGTTAATAATTCATAAATAGCGAGTAACATAAAGATGACTGTCAATATAGCTGACGCCATAGCTCCATACAACCAGCCCAATTTAACAACTTTAAGATGTTCAGGCTCAGAAGATAAATAAGCCAGATTTACACGATACTTCTTTGGTTCAGCATTTTTCTTTTCAATAAAACTTAACAACAAATAATTGGGAACATAAATTTGATATTCTCTTAGAGTGCCTTTGAGCTTATTCTCCTGAACTAATTTTTCACCCAATTTTGCCGAATCTAGTTCCTGGTCAAATTCATCATAATTATCAGACGGCACATCAAGCGGTGCACCCGACATTATTATTTCATCATCATCTTGCATGGCTATAAGTCACTCAACAATAGATAAAAAATTTAACACTTGCCCGACATTTTGGCACCAATTGGAAGTACTACCAGCGCCATCAATATGCCGAGGAAATAATCTGGATCGATACCCCACTGCATTACCATCTCTTCAGGCACATTTGCCGCCACAGAACAGCCTACAACCAGAACAATCAAGAAAATATGACGACTCTTGAGCAATCCCGTCAACACAACCGCAATTAGTACGGCTATCAAAATGTCAGCATCAAACCCCATACGCGCGATCATGCCGTGAGGCAGATTAATCGCAATGGTCAAAAATAAAACAATAAAAATTAATACAGATTTCACTTATCCATTCCCTCGAATAACAAGAAACTTTCGGTTAAAAGTCCTGTTTGTAGCATAGGAGCATAGGCTCACTAAAACCATAAAGCTAGTTATCCGCAATAACCATAATCCGGTATTTAATGTTACCTTAACAATTATCAGCTATAAATTGATTTTAAGCTAACTGATTATATGCTTTCATTATGAACGATAAAAACCTTATACCCGTCTGGGATATCTTTGTCCGTGTTTTTCACTGGTCACTAGTGCTGGCTTTTACCATCGCCTATTTGACCGAAGATGATTTTGAAGACCTGCACGTTTACGCCGGTTATGTCGTACTCGGCTTAATCTGCTACCGTGTGATCTGGGGGTTCATCGGCAGCAGCTATGCAAGGTTCAGTAACTTTGTTTATCCCATTAGTGAAGTTAAAAGCTATTTATCCAGTCTACTAACAAGAAACCCTAAACATTACCTTGGTCATAATCCAGCTGGCGGTATGATGATTATCGCCTTACTAGTTTCCCTGTTTGCTGCCACTATCAGCGGTCTTAAAATTTATGGCGTTCAGGGTTATGGGCCATTAGCGAATAACGGTATTGATATTTCGATTATTTCTGAAGCACGTGCTCATGGTGAGAATAAACATGAGGATGATGAAGAAAAAGAAGAAAGTGAGGAGGAAGAATTTTGGGAGGAGATACACGAGTTCTTCGCTAATTTTACTTTGTTGTTAGTGTTTGTTCATATTGCAGGGGTATTTGTATCTAGTCGTATTCATGGGGAGAATTTGGTTAGGGCGATGATTACCGGTAAGAAGGAAGAGAAATAATAGACTCATTCCCACGCAGGAGCATGGGAACGAAAAAAAGAAACTAACTATAAATCCCGTGTTCACGTGTAGATAAAAATTTAATCTCTGGCCACTTCTCCATCGTCATATCTAAATTAACACTCGAAGACGCGATATAGGCTAAATCCCCCGCATGATCCAGTGCAAGATTTGTACTATGACGATTTTTAAATTTATCCAGTTCCTTCTCATCGTCACATTCAACCCAACGTGCAGTTTTTACATTCACGTGTTCAAAATTACAATCTACATTGTATTCATCTTTGAGGCGATGTTTAACCACTTCAAACTGCAGCACACCCACCGCACCAAGAATAAGATCATTGTTATTAAGCGGACGATACAACTGCGTTGCACCCTCTTCACATAATTGCATCAAACCTTTTTGCAGGGCTTTCATTTTCAGTGGATCGCGCAATTGCGCACGGCGGAATAATTCCGGTGCGAAGTTGGGGATGCCGGTGAAGGCTAAATCTTCGCCCTGGGTGAAAGTATCACCAATACGCATGGTGCCATGGTTGTGCAAACCGATAATGTCACCGGTGAAAGCTTCTTCCACTGCTTCACGGTCGGATGCCATGAAAGTGACCGCATCATTCAACTTAATGTCTTTGTTGATGCGTACATGTTTTACTTTCATGCCTTTTGTGTAAGTGCCGGAACAGACACGCACAAAAGCAATGCGGTCACGATGACCAGGATCCATGTTTGCCTGAATCTTGAAAACAAAACCGGTGAGTTTTTCTTCTTCGGGTTTCACTTCGCGAGTTTGGGTCATGCGCGACCTTGGTGGTGGCGCGTATTCGTCTAAAGCATCGAGTAATTCTTTTACACCAAAGTTATTGATACCTGAGCCGAAGAACACCGGCGTTAATTCACCGCGTTGGTAGGCTTCCAGATCAAACTCGTGGCTGGCACCTTTGACCAGTTCAATTTCATCGCGCAGATCTGCGGCACCCGTGCCCAGTACTTCATCGAGTAATGGGTTATCCAGACCTTCGATGACATCACCCTGCTGGATTTTTCCGCCGTGGGTCGCGCTGTAAAAATGCACCTTGTTTTCGATCAGGTTGAATACACCTTTAAAGCCTTTACCCATGCCAATCGGCCAGGTAATGGGGGCGCACTGAATCTTGAGAATATCTTCAATCTCATCGAGGATATCAATCGGGTCACGGGCTTCGCGGTCCATTTTATTGATGAAGGTAATAATCGGCGTGGTACGAAGGCGACAGACTTCCATCAGTTTGATGGTGCGATCCTCTACGCCTTTCGCAGCGTCAATCACCATCAGCGCAGAATCCACCGCGGTCAAGGTTCGATAAGTATCTTCTGAGAAGTCGGCATGGCCCGGTGTATCAAGCAGATTGATGATGCAATCTTTATAGGGAAACTGCATCACCGATGATGTCACCGAAATACCACGTTGTTTTTCCAGTTCCATCCAGTCGGAGGTGGCGTGACGTGCGGCTTTGCGGCCTTTAACGGTACCCGAAACCTGAATCGCGCCCCCAAACAACAGCAGTTTTTCGGTGAGCGTGGTTTTACCCGCATCGGGATGCGAGATGATGGCGAAAGTTCGCCTGCGTTGGACTTCTTCTAGGTATGACATGGGCGCAGATTATACAGCAGCGAACCAAAGGAACTAACTGATTTTGACGACTATAACTACCAATCAGCACGATAATCGATATTGACGAATCCCGGTGTCATCGAAGGCTCACTGTTGAGCGCACACTGGCTAGCGTCAAGACCATCAACCCAGTCACGATATTTGAGCAAAGGCGTAGGTGACATGATGCAATTCGAATTGCCAAATGGGTGACCAAGGTGCAACAACTGATGGCCTATTTCATGTGTCAATAAGGCAGCAGCATAAGTGGTCGCCTGATCACTGCTGTAAGTTTTATCATCGCGCAGTTCAACCAGCATTTCCGAATCATTGAGCATGGGATAAACCATGATGTAGACATAACTGCCATAACGCGCCTGTTTGCTATACGTCGTTGTGCCTGCTGTAATACCGCCGCGTATCGAAGAATGCACGCTTAAATCATACATTTCAGCACTGGCAACCAGCTGATTAGTAACCACCACGTCATAAGGCACTTCTCCGTAACCCAGGCTATCCCACCATACCCATTCGTTATAGGGCTGGTCATCAATAACAGGACGTCCATCGGCCGCTTTTTGTGTTTGCCAGTACTTCAGTCTTTTTAGCAAGGTACCAACCAGTGCGGCAGACAACTGATTAATATCATTACCCTCAATGGGCGTCAGTAAATAAGGATTGGCATAATCGATGACCGCCTGACGGTGATCCCAGTATTTATTTATCAAGCCATCAATACTTTCCCGCATGTTGATGATATCTGTATTGCTGGCGGCACCAAATTTTACAATCTCATTCCGCCTTTCTTTTTTGACATGCTCGGGCAGCGAATCAAATAATTTTTGAATAGTGATCTGTTTAGGTTTATCAAAAGCAACCGACAGCTTGAAATGCTGTCTTACCATCAATACGGTTTTATCCAGTACCTGCTGCAATTGTTCATCGCTTAGTTGTGGGAAACGTGAATTAATGACGTTGGCAACACGAAGATGAATCGTGTCATCGGGTAAGGCAGGCAATGGCAAAGCCTGCCACTGGGGATCTTTATCGCAGGATACTGCCACCGACAAAAGCAGCAAAAGCAGCAGCTGTTTGAGAACTGTTAAAACTGGCCTATCATCTTTCCTGATCAAGGTACCGCTCCACACTTTTTTCAAGTACGTTACACGCTCTGAATTAGAACATAACTCTAATCAGAAAAGCCAGCTTCCCCCAGGTAACGGGCAAGAATAATAGCATCTTCGCGACCGTTCTCTGCGGGGTAATAAGCCTTCCTTACGCCTAGCTCGTGAAAACCTTCAGACTGGTAAAGATCAATCGCCGACTGGTTGGAACGACGCACTTCTAACAAAATCATATCGACACCGGATTGTTCTGACTTTTGCATCAGCAAACGTAACAGCTCACGACCGATGCCTTTTCGGTGCTGATCCGGTCTGACGCAAAGATTGAGTACGTGCGATTCGCCAGGAGCCATCATCAAAACAGCATAGCCGACAATCGCTTCATCTTGCATCGCCACCCAACAACGATGCCCACGCACACAATCTCGAAATATGCCTATGGTCCAAGGGTGCGTATAGGCTTGTACTTCAATGTCCATGACCTGTTTAAGATCATCACTGTGCATGGTTCTAAAGCTCAGCACACTACTAGCTGAAACAGCATCTTCGATACTTGCACTCATTCTACTAATAGACTCTTCACTTGCAATAGATCTTGCCAGGCCTTTCTTTTCTCGCTGGGCTTACGTAATAAATAAGCAGGATGGAAGCTTGCAACCAGGGGAATACCTTCAAAGTTATGCGCCTGCCCACGCAACACACCGATATTTTTACTGGATTTGAGCAAGGTCTGTGAAGCCATAGCACCGATAGCAAAAATCACTTTGGGTTGTAACAGTGCAATTTGCCGGTGTAGATATTGATGACAGGCATCCAGCTCAGCGGGCTGTGGATGACGATTTTCGGCGGGGCGACACTTAACAATATTCGTGATGTATACATCTTCGCGCTGCAAATCAATCGCCTTCAGCATAGCCGTGAGCAGGTCGCCTGCTTCACCGACAAAAGGCATGCCCTGCTCTTCCTCATCCTGTTTTGGTGCCTCACCAACCAGCAACAACCTGGCATTTTGATTACCAGCACCGAATACGACTTGTGTACGTGATGAATGTAAATCGCACTGGCTACATTGTTGCACCATGGATTGCAGTTCAGGCCAACTGCTGCTCAAGACATCAGGCATAGGTGTTGAATCAACAGCTTCGGCGTGAACAATATTCTCTTCCTGAACAGGTGCTTCAGTGACAGCGGTTTCAACCACAGCTGCCTCAACAACCTGAGTCTCAGCGGTAGAAACCGCATGAGAATAAAGCTCATCCCATACCTGAACACCCATGGCATCCAGATAATAGCGCCTTAATTCCTCAGGCAATTCACAGCCGTCTGCTTTGTCCTGTGGCGCTGACAAGTTTAAACATCACCCAGTTGTGGATGCTCTCTTTCATCGGAACGCACCAGTTTATTCAGCGCATTGATGTAAGCCTTGGCGGAAGCAATAACAATATCGGTATCGGCACCCTGGCCACTGACAATGCGCCCGGCTTTTTCCAGACGAACGGTGACTTCACCCTGCGCATCGGTGCCACTAGTTATCGCATTCACCGAATAAAGCTGCAATTCGGTTTCGCTGTTGACCACGGACTCAACTGCACGAAAGACGGCGTCCACCGGGCCACTACCTTCAGATTTAGCGGGTACTTCTTTATCACCAACACTCAAGATCAATAAAGCATTGGGTTTTTCTCCAGTTTCAGAACAGACTTTAAGACTGACTAATTTGAAGTGCTCATTTTCAGCTGACCAGTTACTTTCTGCCACCAGCGCCTGAAGATCTTCATCAAAAATCTCGTGTTTCTTATCGGCAAGGTCTTTAAAACGTGAAAAAGTCTCGTTTAATTCCTGCTCGGTAGCAAAGTCGATATTCAGTTCTTTCATGCGTGTCTTAAAAGCATTACGACCGGAGTGCTTGCCCATGACCATACGATTGGCTGACCAGCCGACATCCTGAGCACGCATAATTTCGTAAGTCTCGCGACTTTTCAAAACGCCATCCTGATGAATACCTGATTCATGCGCGAAAGCATTCGCACCGACAATGGCTTTATTCGGCTGCACAGGAAAACCAGTAATACTCGATACCATGCGAGAACAGGACATGATCTGCGTGGTATCCAGTGTGGTATCACAGGGAAAAATATCCTGACGCGTGCGCACAGCCATAACTACTTCTTCCAGCGAAGCATTACCGGCACGTTCACCTAGGCCATTAATGGTACATTCAACCTGTCGCGCACCGTTCAAAACGGCCGCCAGAGAATTACCTACGGCCAAACCCAGATCGTTGTGACAATGCACGGAGAAAATCGCCTTGTCTGAATTGGGAATACGCTCCAGTAAGTTTTTGATCAAATCGCCGAACTGATGCGGAATGTTGTAGCCCACGGTATCAGGAATATTGATGGTGGTGGCACCGGCATCGATTACCGCTTCGATAATACGGCAAAGAAAATCCAACTCGGAACGGCCTGCATCTTCAGGTGAAAATTCAACGTTATCGGTCAAACCACGTGCTTGTTTGACCGATCTCACCGCTTGCTCAAGCACCTGCTCGGGTGACATGCGAAGTTTCATCTCCATATGAATCGGCGATGTCGCAATAAAAGTATGAATACGCGATGACTCGGCAGGTTTTAGTGCCTCACCGGCGCGGGCTATATCTTTTTCCAGTGCGCGCGCCAGACCACAGACGGTACTGTCTTTGATAACGCTGGCAACGGCGCGCACCGATTCAAAATCACCGGGGCTGGCAATTGGGAATCCGGCTTCGATAATATCGACGCGCATTTTTTCCAGCGCTTTCGCAATGCGTACTTTTTCATCACGGGTCATGGACGCGCCGGGACTTTGTTCGCCATCACGCAAGGTGGTGTCGAATATGACTAATTTATCTTGATTGTTTTTGCTCATGCTCTACTCCGGCAAAAAATACTTTGGCCAGTAATATACCAAAAAATGTATAGAAAATATTGAATACGCGTTATGTCTCGCCAGACTTTCTTAATATGCCTTACGGCAGCAGGAGTAGTAGCGGCAGATCACGCACAACAGAACACAAAGCACTCAGGGTAAGCGCTTTGCTGGTAGAAAAACTTTGTTGTTCTGAAGTATTCATGATTGCGTTTAACTATAACGACAGATGCGATTTTGCACAAGCCCTGATAAGCAATAATCAGGACTGGCGCTGCGAACGCTTTCGAATCCGACGCATAATACTGATTATTGGCCCCGACAAGGCATAGATAAGGAAGCCAGCAAAAAGTGTTTTTGGCGGATCTACCGCTATTAATACAAAAATCAATACGATGGCAAAAATCGCGATAAATGGTACTTTGTTTTTGAAGTCGAGATCTTTGAAACTGTAATAAGAAACATTACTCACCATCAACAGGCCGGTTATTACTGTTAGCACCAATGCTACGGGTGCAACATCCTGGCCTTTTACCTGCTGATCAAAGAAAAACCAGACCATACCTACAACAACAGCTGCTGCTGCCGGGCTAGGCAAGCCCTGAAAATATCGTTTGTCGGTACTGCTCGCTTTGGTGTTAAAACGAGCCAGCCTTAGTGCGGCGGCGGCAACATAAATAAAAGCGCCCAGCCAGCCGAGTTTGCCCCATTGCCAGCCATACTCAACCATGGACGATAAAGACCAGATATACATCACCAATGCTGGCGCGACACCGAAAGAGACCATATCGGACAGGCTATCGTACTCTGCACCAAAGTCGCTTTGAGTATTGGTCATGCGTGCAACACGGCCATCGAGACCATCGAGAACCATGGCGATAAATACGGCCACGGCGGCTGGCTCAAATTTACCGTTCATCGCGGCGACGATGGCATAAAAGCCTGCGAACATGGCACCAGTGGTTAGCAAATTAGGCAGGAGATAAACGCCACGTCTTCTGGGCTTTATCGCTGACTCGTCGTTCTGTTGTTCGTTTTGATTATTCATACTGCAAGATTAGTCTAATATGGGTTCAACACCAATAAAAAAGGGCTGTTTCCAGCCCTTTTTTATTAAACGTACAAATAACTCTATTACCAGAGGTAATAGTTATTTGATTAGTTTTTGCTTTTATCTACGATCTTGTTCGCTTTAATCCACGGCATCATGCTGCGAAGTTTTTCACCGGTAACTTCAATAGGGTGCTTACGTGTTTCTTCACGTCTAGCTTCCAGATTCTTACCACCATCAGCCATTTCAGCCAGAAATTCTTTAGCAAACGCACCGCTCTGAATTTCACCGAGGATTTTCTTCATTTCAGCCTTGGTGTTTTCGTTAACAACACGTGGGCCACGAGAAACATCACCGTATTCCGCAGTGTTCGAAATTGAGTAACGCATGTCAGCGATACCACCCTGGTACATCAGGTCAACAATCAGTTTCAGTTCGTGCAAACATTCGAAGTAAGCCATTTCTGGTGCATAACCTGCTTCAACCAGTGTTTCAAAACCAGCCTGAACCAGTGCAGTAGTACCACCACACAATACAGCTTGTTCACCGAACAAATCAGTTTCAGTTTCTTCGCGGAAAGTAGTTTCGATGATACCTGTGCGACCACCACCAACACCTGAAGCGTATGACAATGCAATACTTCTAGCTGTACCAGTTGCGTCCTGTGATACGGCGATAAGATCAGGAATACCACCACCGTTTACAAATTCACTGCGAACCGTGTGACCCGGTGCTTTTGGTGCAATCATGATAACGTCGAGATCAGCACGTGGCTTGATGGCTTCGAAATGAATATTGAAACCGTGAGCAAAAGCCAGTGCTGCACCCTCTTTAATGTTTGGCTCGATTTGCTTAGCGTAAATTTCCGCCTGATTTTCATCAGGAGCCAGAACCATGACAACATCAGCAGAAGCCACTGCATCTTCGATGGATGCCACTTTAAGGCCAGCCGCTTCAGCTTTAGCGGCTGAAGAAGAGCCTTCACGTAAACCAACAGTCACATCGACACCTGAATCTTTCAGATTGTTAGCATGAGCATGGCCCTGTGAGCCATAACCAATGATGCTTACTTTTTTGCCTTGAATGATCGAAAGATCACAGTCTTTATCATAAAAAATATTCATTTTTGTAGTCCAGTTTATTTACTTAAAATTATTTAAATTGATTCGAAGTTTAGCTCAGCACTCGCTCACCACGGCTGATACCCAGCAAACCTGAGCGCACGACTTCGTGAATAGTGGTACCTGATAACGCTTCCAGGAAAGCATCCATCTTTTCACCATTGCCGGTAATTTCTACGGTGTAGGTAGTGTCGGTGACATCGATAATGCGAGCGCGGAAAATTTCCACCAGTCGCTTTACTTCATCGCGCGCTTCATTGGTCGCTTGCACTTTAATTAACATCAGCTCACGTTCAATATGCGCGTCTTCAGTCAAATCAAGCAGTTTAACGACATCAATCAACTTGTTAAGTTGTTTGCTAATTTGCTCGATGATGTCATCCGTACCCGAGGTGACAATCGTCATACGCGACAGGGTTGGATCATCTGTCGGCGCCACTGTCAGCGATTCAATATTGTAAGCACGCGCAGAAAATAGGCCTGCTACCCTCGACAGTGCACCCGCTTCGTTTTCTAATAGTATCGAAATAATATGTCGCATGTTTCTACACCAGTATCATTTCATTCATGCCTGCACCGGCAGGAATCATCGGATAAACATTTTCCTCACGATCGGTAATAAAATCGAGGAAGACCAGGCGATCTTTTTGTGCAATCGCTTCTTCGAGTGCAGGCACCACATCAGCAGATTTATCAACACGAATACCAACATGTCCATAACTTTCAGCCAACTTGGTAAAGTCAGGCTGCACATCCATAATTGAATTGGAGTAACGCTTGTCGTAAAAGAATTCCTGCCACTGACGCACCATGCCCATGTAACCGTTGTTCAGGTTAATGATCTTCAGCGGTAAGGCGTACTGCGTACAGGTACCCAGTTCCTGAATACACATTTGTATACTGGATTCACCGGTGACGCACATCACAAGATCATCCGGATGCGCTAACTGAACGCCCATCGCGGCAGGCAGGCCAAAGCCCATGGTGCCGAGACCACCTGAGTTAATCCAGCGACGCGGCTCATCGAAGCCATAGTACTGCGCGGCGTACATCTGGTGCTGACCGACATCAGAAGTGACGAAAGCTTCACCTTTGGTGACTTCGTACATTTTCTCGATAACGAACTGCGGTTTGATGGTTTCACTCTCGCGATCAAATTTCAGGCAATCCTGTGAGCGCCATTCTTCGATCTGATTCCACCATTTTTCAAGTGCAGAAGCATTCGGTGTTCGACCTGTTTGCTCAAGTGCCTGGTTAAAATCATTCAACACCTGAACCACTTCGCCGACAATCGGCACGTCTACCCTGACATTCTTGGAAATTGAGGCAGGATCAACATCCACGTGGATAATGGTGGCATCGGGGCAGAATTTCTCTAAATTGCCGGTGACTCGATCATCGAAGCGCGCACCGATCGCAATCAAGACATCGCAGTGATGCATGCCCATATTGGCTTCATAGGTACCGTGCATGCCCAGCATGCCTAATGATTGTCTATCACTGGCAGGATATGCGCCCAGCCCCATCAAGGTTTGAGTGATTGGGAAACCCAGCTTTTTGGTAAAATGGCGCAATTGCTCTGAACCATTACCCAGAATCACACCACCACCGGTATAAATCATGGGGCGCTCAGCACCCAGCATAATATCGACAGCACGCCTGGTCTGACCAGC
>JAGLQT010000166.1 GCA_023136715.1 Gammaproteobacteria bacterium
TTTGATAAAGAACGCGCCAAAGATTTACAGTGGTTATTCAGCGACCGAAAGATCAAACCAGCTTCAACTCGACAACACGTGGTTGATAGCTTCATGGAATTCACTTCCCACTTTGGCTTAAAGCCGGAGATGGAATGGGACTTACCGGTTTCTGATGCCTCACGTGAAAGCCTCAGACATAAACTGGATAAAAGTGACCAAAATAAACTACTGGTGATCAATCCCTGTGCAGTAGCCAAATCGCGTAGCTGGCGTGACTGGACAATCGAAGGTTATGCCGCAGTCGCTGATTACGCCAGTGAAGAACTGGGTATGAAGGTGATACTCAGTGGAGGCTCATCAATACGCGAGCAGAATGTCGCCGCCGCCATTTTCTCACTCTGCAAAGAGAAGCCAATGAACCTGGTCGGACAGACCAGCATTGCGGAGCTCATTGCCCTGCTCGATAAGGCCAGCGTGGTGATCGCACCCGATACCGGCCCAGCTCATATTGCCAATGCCCTGAATACACCGGTGATTGGTTTATATGCGGCCACTAATCCACAACGGGCCGGGCCTTATCGCTTCCAGAAGTTAGTGGTGAATCACTACGCTCATGCGCTGGAAAATTACTACAGCCTGAGTATCGGTGATGCCCCATGGGGACAGCGTGTTCACAATGACGAATGCATGGCTCTGATTAAAGCCGATGAAGTTATCAAGAAACTGAGATCTCTCGTCGATTAATCAGCCTGGCAGCCTGCATAGCTCTGATTGCTGTGCGCTTTCCAGCTGTCATCATGACTTTTCTCGATAGTGAATTCATCTTCAACTTCAGCATCGGCATTGAGGTATCTAGCCACTAAATAATTGCCTTCAATATCAATCAGCAAAGAGCCCGCCTTCATCATAGAAACCGCCATCGCTGGATGATTCATGTCCGCTCTATCCACCTTGGCAGAAGCACCTGCGACCACATACACCGTGCCTGAATGCGCCCCTTGGGCTTTGATGAAATCAATATGCTGACCTTCAACACCGCGCGACACGATATTTTTCTCACTGAACTGCGCTGAATTGCCGTAATGGCAATCCATCAAATAAGAACGCTCGTAGCCATGACTATGACCGGACATCACCAGATCGGCACCGTACTGTTCAAGCACAGGCAAAACAGTCTGACGCATATCGACCATACGTCCGCCGCTGTCACCTTCATCATCAGAATCGTGTGAACCTTTACTGTAGGGTGGATGATGGAAAGCAACGATCAGCCAGTCCTGACCACTGGCCTGATAGGCTTCAAGATCACGCTTTAGCCAGTTAAGCATTTCACTACCCGAGTCACGATCGCTATCTTGCGAATCAAGCATGACAGTATGCACATTGGCGTAATCGAAGGAGTAATAATGCTCGGTAGCGGAGGCAACACCACCTGACTCTGCCTGCTCGGGTAGCGAGAAAATATCGAAGAAAGTCCAACGGCGTGCATCGTGGTTACCATAGCCGGGCCACGGCGCAATGTTATTCAAAATGCTCGAATAGGAATCAAAAAAGGCGAAGCGGTATTGCTGGTTTGAGCCGGAGCGGTAGGCGTTATCACCCAGCGTAAGCCACTGATCTATATAGGGCTTGCCTTCTCTTGGATTTTCCTTAACCCAGCTCTTCATGGCATCTCGAACAGACCATGCAATATCGCCCGGCTTGCCGGAATCACCGATCACCCAGAGCCTGACGGCGGTGTCCGTACCGGTTTCGGGGGCGGTCATAAACCAGTCATTTTCACTGCCACCGTACTTCATTGCATCGGTATTGCCGATAGCATAGTAATAGCGCTGGCCTGCCTGTAAGTTTGTTAAACGCAGTTCGTGGGCTTCGCCAGCCAGCTCTTCGTTGAGCTCAGTATCCAGCTTTTCCGGGCTAAGACCATAACGCACCACACCTATTTCAGGCTCATCGGTATGCCAGAGCACGCTCATGGCATCAGCCGCCTGTTTCTGGAAATACGGCGCGCGATTGCCTTCGATCTGGCTATCTGTGTAAACCACATAAGTACGAGCAATTCCGTAGAACACCAGAATTACCAGAAAAAAAACGGCTACCGCCGTTACTATTCGTTTCAACCACAACATATTAATTCTCAGGCGATTTCTACCGCCAGTAAACAGTCCAAGTGGCGTGTATGATACAATTCCGCGCCTATAATCACTATTAAAATGTTTTTTCTCTACATCTAGATTAATGATCTCTTTCCTTAGCAAACTACCCAGGCTGCATATCTATGCTGGCCAGTATGTTATCAGCCTGCTGATACTACAAAGTTTGCTGCGCATCATTTTTTTGGTCAGCTTCTCGCCCGCAGCAAATCCGGCTCCTTTTGGTGACATTGCCTGGGCTTTTTACCTGGGCCTGAAATACGACTTACAGTTCGCATTAATTTTGAGCCTGCCTATTCTACTGCTCGGCTGGATACCTCATATCCACCCTGTTTTTAGCAACTTAGGCAAGCGCATCTGGACCAGCTACTGCGTTATTCTGGTGTTCTTGCTGTTCATGGTGCATGCCAGTAATTTTGGCTACTACGCCTATTTGAATCAGGGCATTGATGCCACCGCACTGCGCTTTCTGGAAACACCTATCATTTCGGCCACCATGGTATGGCAAAGCTATCCAGTTATCTGGGGCGCGCTCATCCTGATTGCCCTGATGTGGGGCTACTACCGAATAATCAAAACGGCTAATCAGCATATCGATGAAAGCAAACGTCTGAAAGTAAAATGGCGAGGTAAAACCGGCATTGTTATCGTCACCTTTTTCGTCGTGCTGTTTGGCCTGTTCGGAAAGATCTCCTACTATCCACTACGCTGGAGCGATGCCTTTTTTAGCAGCACGCACACCTTCACCGCTTACCTGGCGTCTAATCCGGTGATGTATTTTTATAACACGCTAAAGAATAGCATTGAGACTTATGACCTTGCAGCAGCACAAAAACACTACCCTTTAATAGCTGAATATCTGGGGGTTGACCAACCCGATCCAGACACCCTGAATTACACCCGCACCGTGACCTTTGATGACGACGGCAACAAAAAGTCGAATGTGGTGATTGTGATTCTGGAATCATTTGCCTCCTATAAGACCGGGCTGTCTGGTAACCCGCTAGACCCTACTCCCAACATTGATCAAATTGCACAGGATGGCGTTTACTTTGATAATTTCTTCGTACCACATACGGGCACAGCACGCTCAGTGTGGGCATTGATCACCGGCCTGCCCGATATTGAAATGAACCGGACTTCGACTCGCAACCCCCTGATCGTCAGGCAACATAGTATCGCCAATGATTTCACCGGCTACGATAGAACTTATTTTCTCGGTGGAAGCGCAAGCTGGGCCAATATCCGTGGCCTGCTGTCATCCAATATTGAAGACCTGACTATCTACGAAGAAGGCAGCTACGAATCTGAACGTATTGATGTCTGGGGCATCTCGGATCTCAGCCTGTTCAAAGAAGCCAATAAGGTGCTAAAAACGAAGCAGGAACCTTTCTTCAGCATCATCCAGACTTCGGGCAATCACCGGCCATACACCATTCCCGAAGATAATAATGGCTTTGTCGAGCTCACCAAAAAAGATATGAAACACAAAGTTTCAGAATACGGCTTTATGCACCTCAAAGAGCTAAATTCCTTCCGTTTCATGGATCACAGCATCGGTGAATTCATGAAAATGGCTCGACAGGAAGATTACTTCGACAA
>JAGLQT010000167.1 GCA_023136715.1 Gammaproteobacteria bacterium
GCGGTTCGATCCCGCTTAGCTCCACCAAATTTCTCCTTTGTTTTCATTAAGTTACGCATAAAATCTCTTTGTTTTTTGTCTTTTTAAGTCCTTCGTTATGGACGTTTTAGGGACGCTGTCTTTTTATGCCTTATAAATCAAAACTTTACTGTATTAGTTAAGGTTGTTCTGTATAGAATCTAAGTTCTTGATTGTGTTATAGGAGCAACACACTGTTTATATAGTTGTTCCGAAGATTGTTGCTCTCATCACCCCTTAAATTGTGAGAACGTAACACTCCAGATGTTTTGTTCTTAAGTGTTAATAATTTAGCCTTGTAGCAATTATGTGCTAAATGTCTGTTAACGACCCATAACGGACTGTCGGGCTACTGTCACAAAACTTTACATTTACAGATTTCGGTCAAATTCAGCCTGAAACACCCGTGAGACTGCTGTCGAGCAAAAGAAGACATTGATCAACTGTAAATAAGCTCTAAATGTTCCAACGAAAAACCTGTTTTCATGTGATACATGTCAAGAAGGTTGCCTTGATAAAGGCGCGATAATCAAATAATGAATCACAAAAGGGAGGAATGTCATGGAACTGAAAATATTTGCTGTGGTAGCAGTAGTTCTCGCTTTAACTGCCTGTTTCCATGACAATGAAGATGGCACTATGGTCATCCCCGGACAACCGGTACTAACGTTTACTCCTGTCAAAACCTTTCATTTCAGCTGGGTGGATGTCAGCGATGCAACCCACTACAAGCTAATGGAAAACCCGGATGGTATCTCAGGCTTCGCCCAGGTGGGCAGCGATATTCCCCAGGGCACGCAAATATATGATCATGCTGTGCCATTGTATGCCCGAGTTAATGCGCAGTATGTCTTGCAAAACTGCAATGCCGCCGGTTGTACCGATTCGGACACTGTCTCCGTTAGTGGAACGCTGGTCGGTAGTATCGGTTATTTCAAGGCCAGTATTACCGATGGGGGGGATTACTTTGGCGATGAAGTAAGCCTTAGCGCCGATGGTAGCACCTTAGTAGTGGGTGCGCCTGGTGAGGGCGGTATAGCTACAGGCATTAATGGCGATCAGGCCGATAATTCAGCACCAAGCGCGGGTGCGGTATACGTGTTTAGCCGCAGTGGCACAACCTGGATCCAACAGGCTTACATCAAGGCCAGCAATTCTGATGAGGGAGATAATTTTGGCAGCGCCATAAGTCTGTCAGCGGATAGCAATACTCTGGCAGTAGGTGCTTATCGTGAGGGCAGCAGTTCTATTGGCGTCGATGGTGATCAGACCGACAACTCAGCAGTTAGTGCTGGTGCAGTGTATGTGTTCGGTCGCATCGATGCAAATTGGTCTCAACAGGAATACCTCAAGGCAGACTCAATCAATTCTAGTGATATGTTCACGAGTGACTATTTTGGTCATAAAGTGAACCTGTCGGGTGACGGTAATACTCTTGCGATATGCGCACCACATTTCAGCATTCTTCCTTCAGACGAATCCCGAGTATTTATATTCAGCCGTAATAACATGAGTTGGACACAGCAGTTCCGTATAGATGTTATAGATGTTGCTGCCATTCTTAATAGTGATGTCTTCAATAGTGTAAACCTTAGCATCGACGGCAATACCCTGGCGGTGGGTGTAGCTGCTTACCGCAGGGGCGGTTTTCCACCTGGACCTGGCAAAGTGCTCATATATAATCGAAGTGAGTTGAACTGGGTGTTGGGAGCTGAAATTAGTGCAAACTATTATAATTCAACCAACAACTTTGGTAGTGCCGTTACCCTATCGGCGGATGGTCACACTCTGGCCGTGGGAGCTACTTATGAGGGAAGCAGCGCTACGGGTATCAATGGTGATCAGACTGATAGTTCAGTTGTAGGTGCTGGAGCAGTGTATGTATTCAATCTCCGTGACACAAGCTGGATCCAACAGGCTTATATCAAAGCCAGCAATACCGATGAGGGTGATAGTTTTGGCAGCGCTTTAAGCCTAAGCGCGGATGGTGACACCCTGGCCGTGGGAGCTATTTATGAGGGAAGCAGCGCTACTGGTATCAATGGTGACCAGACTGATAACTCTACAAGCGGTGCTGGCGCTGTTTATTTGTATTGATTGAATAGCATTATTATTGAGTGAGATTTCTCATTTATAAAAAATTATGAACGTCCGTTATTGGCTGCGAGGTCAACCGATCGACGCAACACAGGTATTAAAACGTTCTGCCGGTGTTTCAAACTCTAAGGTTTCACGGGGTCGTTCATTTAACTCACGCGCAACCTTATTTAACATTGCTTGTGAGTGTACCGATAAATCAGTCCCTTTGGGGAAATATTGCCTCAGTAAGCGATTGGTGTTCTCATTCGAACCGCGTTGCCATGGACTTTGTGGGTCACAAAAATACACATTAACATTGGTGGCTAAAGTGAAACGCTGATGGTCTGCCATCTCTTTACCCCGATCCCAGGTTAATGATTTATATAACTCAGTTGGCAGTTTCTTTGCGTGCTTGATAAGCGCAGAGATAACGGTTTCAGTGTCCTTGCCTTTAACCTTAACTAGCATCACATAACGAGAATGACGTTCAACTAACGTCGCGATGTGGCTGTTGTTTGAGCCTGAAATAAGATCCCCTTCCCAGTGGCCGGGGACTGCACGGTCTTCAACGCAGGC
>JAGLQT010000168.1 GCA_023136715.1 Gammaproteobacteria bacterium
GCTGTGACCGAAGAGTCAGTTGAAGCTCTTTTTTCAGTACACCACGCGCCTGGATAAAGAGGCTGCGATAAATAGTTTCGTGTGACACCTGCTTACACTCTTCTTGTGGGTAGGTTCTTTTAAGCCAACCTGCAATTTGTTTCGGTGACCAATGGTGTTTGAGTTTTGTTGCCACCATGCGTTTCAATGTCGGGTGACAAGCTAGTTTACATTGTTTGGGGCGATGTCCGCGATCCCAAGCGGACTGTTCGGCTTTAGTAGCTCGATAGTGTTCAGCACCACCATTGCGTTTGATCTCACGGCTAATCGTTGAGGGTGAGCGTTCCAGATGAGCAGCGATAGTACGCAAGGAATGGTGACGTGCAAGTCCTCTTGAAATCTCTTCACGTTCTGAGAGTGTCAACGCCAGTCTTGATCGTTGACGAGTTGGCGGCCGAATGCCGCCCGTTGAAGCTAACTGGCTAAATATCGAGGATGATGGTCGTTCAAACACACGACCTATTGCGTTGAGAGATTCGCCGCGTTGCCAGCGATCCCATATCTCCGATTTCTGCTTAGCCGTATAGTTTATTCGTGTTCTGTATACCATTTACAACACTCCATCTTTTTAAATAAAGAATAAAGTGTTGCGTCGACCAGTTGAAGTCGCAGCGAAAGCAGACTCTAATACTAACTACATTCTAAATATCAGTTGCCGGCCATTTCTGGTCTTTGGTTTCAACAGATGTAATAGCACGAAACCCAGGGACTAAACCTGCTTTGTAGAATTCCTCAAATAGGCTCTTAAAGTTGGGGTCAGCACATGCTGCTTCATACGCTTCCTGAGCCTGCTCTTCTGGTAAACCTTTCAGCATGTTGTCTTTACCTGTTTTTATGTTTACCGGCTTAGGATCTGGGTATTCGTTATAGAGCAGTCGTATATAACCATCTTTATCGGTAGGAGTTTTTTTTCTTAGTATTTTGTTGGCCTTAACCTTCCATCGAACCCGACCATCAGGTAGTATCTCTTCCTCTCTTGAGAGAGGAAGATTTAAGGATGAATTAGGGCCGCTCGCGGTCTTTTTACGGACGTTCATATTTTGGTTAGATTGCACTGAAATCACCACTATAGAACGCAAGTTGTTGAATGGGTTTGTAAGGTGTTGTTTTCAAAACACCAATATAGACGAGCAAACATCTGGCAGTGTTGAGGTCAGCGGTTCGATCCCGCTTAGCTCCACCAATTTTCTCAGCATATCCAATCAATTTTTTCTACTAATCTCTGAATTTAGTCATGGCTGAATTAGAGTGTATTTCTCCGAATTTTTCTATAAGCTATAAGGGTGTTGTACCTGATAGGGGTACTTCAATATTTAGTAAATGGACAATGGATGCTTTAAGTGAAAATAGTAGTAACAGGTGGTGCGGGTTTTATTGGATCCGCGGTAATTCGACAATATATTAATAATACTGGTCATGAAGTGATCAACCTGGATGCGCTGACTTATGCCGGCAATCTGGAATCACTGGCTGAAGTGTCTGGTCATCCTCGCTATCATTTTGAACGCGCCAATATATGTGATGCAGAAGCCGTGCAGCGTATCTTCGAGCAATATCAGCCCGATGCTATTATGCACCTGGCGGCGGAATCGCACGTTGACCGTTCCATTGATGGTCCTGCTGATTTTATCCAGACTAATATCGTTGGCACTTATATCCTGCTAGATGTGGCAAAAAAATATTGGGAACAACTGGATGCGGATAAGCAATCAGATTTCAGATTTCACCACGTTTCTACTGATGAGGTCTACGGTGATTTAGAAGCCGATGGCTTTTTCACCGAAGAAACCAGTTACGAGCCCAGCTCACCTTATTCAGCCAGCAAGGCTTCGTCAGACCATTTAGTTAGAGCCTGGCATCGTACTTACGGTTTGCCTATCGTGATTACCAATTGCTCCAATAATTATGGTGGTTACCAGTTTCCAGAAAAATTAATTCCGCTAGTTACCTTGAATGCGCTGGAAGGCAAAGCGCTACCTATTTATGGTGATGGTTCGCAGATACGCGACTGGTTGCATGTGGATGACCATGCACGCGCTTTGCGACTGGTGCTGGAAACAGGCAAGACGGGTGAAACCTACAATATCGGCGGTCATAACGAAAAAACAAATCTTGAAGTAGTTAAAACGATTTGTTCACTGCTTGATCAGCTTGTTCCAGATTCTCCTTATAAGCCCCATGAATCACTCATCACTTATGTCTCTGATCGTCCTGGGCATGATGTTCGTTATGCGATTGATGCGGATAAGATAGCCAAAGATTTAGGGTGGTTGCCGGAAGAGACTTTTGAGAGTGGCATGGAAAAAACTATCAACTGGTATCTGGAAAATAGTGAATGGTGTCAGCACGTGCTGGATGGCAGCTATCAGGGTGAACGTTTGGGTCTTGGAGAGGAAGATTAATGAAAGGTATTATTTTAGCTGGCGGTTCCGGCACGCGTCTTTATCCGATTACCCAGGGTGTAAGCAAACAGCTGACCCCTATTTATGACAAGCCGATGATTTACTATCCTTTGTCAGTGCTTATGCTGTCGGGGATTACCGAAGTCTTAATTATTTCAACGCCTGAAGATTTGCCACAGTTTAAAAATCTGTTGGGTGATGGCAGTCACATTGGTATGCAGTTCTCTTATATCGAACAACCTTCACCGGATGGATTAGCTCAGGCATTTATACTGGGTGAAGAGTTTATCGGTGACGATGATGTTTGCCTGGTGCTTGGTGACAATATTTTTTATGGACATGGTTTAACGACCATGCTGGCGAACTCAATCGCCAATGTTAAAAATGATAGCAAGGCAACCGTGTTCGGTTACTTTGTCAAAGACCCTGAACGCTATGGCGTGGCTGAGTTTGATGCTAAGGGTAATGTCTTGAGCATTGAAGAAAAGCCAGAAGAGCCTAAAAGCCATTATGCAGTGGTCGGTCTGTACTTTTATCCAAATAGCGTTGTCGATATTGCAAAACGTATAAAGCCTTCCGAGAGAGGTGAGCTGGAAATTACCACGGTCAATCAAAAATACCTTGAGCTGGGTGATTTAAAAGTTGAGCTCATGGGGCGTGGTTATGCATGGCTGGATACAGGAACGCATGAAAGTTTGTTGGAAGCATCGAATTTTATACAGACCATTGAAAATCGCCAGGGTTTAAAAGTGGCGTGTATTGAAGAGATCGCCTATGAGATGGGTTATATCAGTAAAGAGAAACTAATAGAGCTGGCTCAGCCCTTAAAGAAAAACCAGTATGGACAGTATTTAATTCGTCGTGCAAGCGAAGAAGTTTTAACTTGATGGAAGTGATACCAACAAAAATTCCTGATGTTTTAATCATTGAGCCCAAAGTTTTCGGTGATGAGCGTGGTTTTTTCTATGAAAGTTTCAATAAGAAAAAGTTCGTAGAAGCCAGTGGCGTAAATGCTGAATTCGTCCAGGATAATCATTCAAAATCCAGCAAAGGTGTATTACGCGGATTGCATTACCAGATCAAACGGCCGCAGGGAAAACTGGTGCGAGTATGCCAAGGCGAAGTGATCGATGTTGCTGTCGATATAAGAAAATCGTCAGCAACTTTTGGGCAATGGGTTGGTATTAACTTGTCTGCTGAAAATAAACGACAATTATGGGTGCCTGAAGGATTCGCTCACGGTTTTGTAGTGTTGTCCGATACGGCTGAGTTTCTCTATAAGACCACGGATTATTATGCGCCTCAATATGAGCGCTGCATTCGATGGGATGATAACGATTTATCTATAGACTGGCAGTATGGTGATGCACCGCTGGTCTCTGAGAAAGACGCACAGGGAGTGGTATTTAAAGAAGCCGAGCTATTCGAATGAAAATATTATTGTTCGGTAGAATAGGTCAGGTTGGTTGGGAGTTAAACCGGTCATTACAACCATTAGGCGAGATTGTTGTGTTGGACCAGGAAGATGCGGATTTTTCTGACCCTGAAAGCCTTCGTGACGTCGTACGAGAAATCAAACCAGACGTTATCGTCAATGCCGTTGCTTATACGGCTGTTGATAAAGCGGAGCAAGAAGAAGAGCTGGTCGAAAAAATAAATGGCGTTGCCTCAGGCGTATTAGCCGAAGAAGCATCAAATATAAATGCACTACTAGTGCATTATTCGACGGATTATGTATTTGATGGTACTCAGGGCCCCTATGCGGAAACAGATAGCCCAAACCCTCTAAATGCTTATGGCCGCACTAAACTTGCTGGCGAGCAGGCAATACAGTCATCAGCTTGTGATTATTTAATCATGCGCACGTCGTGGGTCTACGCCTCAAGAGCGCATAACTTTTTGTTAACTATTTTAAAGCTTGCAAAAGAAAGAGAGGAACTGAGTATCGTTGCAGATCAGATCGGTTCGCCAACTTCAGCCCGGTTGATTGCTGAAACCACAATACTCTGTATACAGCAGGCGATGATCGAGCGAGACAATGGTGTTTTTTCTTCTGGTTTATATCACCTGACTTCATCGGGTAGTACTAGCTGGCATGGTTTTGCTGAGCAGATAGTTGAGATGGCTAATCAGAAGTTAGATTTAGAATTGAAAATTAAACAGATAAAAGCTATTCCGACGACTGATTACCCAACCCCGGCACAACGACCAATGAATTCGCAATTAGTTGTCACTAAACTCGAGAAAAAGTTTGGTCTGGTAATGCCTCACTGGAAAGATATGCTGGCCCTGTGTGTCGAGGAAATAAAATGAACCCTAATGCGAATCATGAAAGTTTGCCATTAGAAATGTTTAAGAGTGCTTTTAAAAATCGTAGTCTAATCTTCCAGATGACAAAACGTGAAGTTATCGGGCGTTATCGTGGCTCAATGCTGGGGATTGCATGGTCATTTTTTAATCCGCTCATCATGCTGGCTGTATACACGATCGTGTTCAGTACTGTATTTAAGGCAAAATGGGGAGTCGGTTCTGATAGTAAGACAGAGTTTGCCCTGGTTCTTTTTATTGGAATTATTGTACACGGCGTTTTAGCTGAAAGTATGAGTAACTCACCATCACTCATGTTGCGAAATGCGAGCTATGTCAAAAAAATTATTTTTCCATTAGAGATCTTGCCTCTGGTTGTGATGGGATCAACATTATTTCATGCGCTTATCAGTGTTGTTGTATGGTCAGTATTTTATAGCATAGTTAACCACTCCCTGAACTGGACGGTAATTTTTCTGCCTTTGATCTTTGTCCCATTAATATTATTCTCGTTAGGCGTTTCCTGGGTGCTTGCATCGTTAGGTGTATATATAAGGGATATCGGTCAAATGACCGGGGTGCTTATTACGATCTTGTTGTTCTTGTCACCAATTTTTTATCCTGCAACAGCCTTGCCCGAGCCATATCAGACAATAATTTATTTAAACCCGCTGACTTTCGTAATCGAACAAGCACGCGAGGTATTGATGTGGGGGAATATACCTAATTGGACAGGGCTGATTGTTGCGTACATCGTGAGTATATTGGTGGCTTGGGCTGGTTTTGCCTGGTTTCAGAAAACCCGTCAGGGATTCTCAGATGTCCTCTGATCTTGCAATTAAAATAAATGCGGTAAGTAAGGCCTATGAAATTTATGGGAAGCCTATAGACCGATTAAAGCAAACGATCTGGAGAGGACGCAAACAATTCTATCAAGAGTTTAAAGCGCTTGATAATATCTCATTTGATGTTCATGTGGGTCAAACGGTCGGTATCGTTGGCAGTAATGGTGCCGGTAAATCGACTTTACTACAGATGATTTGTGGGACACTTACACCAACTTCAGGTGAGATTCAGGTTAAAGGACGGATCGCTGCTTTGCTAGAGTTAGGTGCAGGATTTAACCCGGACTTTACCGGGCGTGAAAATGTTTTTATGTCTGCAACTATTCTGGGTCTGGAGCAACATGAAATAGAAAGCCGTTTCGAAAAAATTGCTGACTTTGCAGATATTGGTGAATTTATAGAACAACCAGTTAAAACATATTCCAGTGGAATGTATGTCAGGTTAGCGTTTTCAGTAATCGCACATGTCGATGCAGATATTTTAGTTATAGATGAGGCGCTGTCCGTTGGCGATGCAGTATTTACACAGAAATGTATGCGTTTTATACGTACATTTCAGGAGCATGGAACACTGTTATTTGTTAGTCATGACATGGGTTCTGTGCAAAATTTATGTCAGTCTGCAGTCTGGTTGTCTGATGGATATATTAAACAGATTGGTACAGCTAAAGAAGTAACTCAATCATATCTTCAATATAGTCTGCAAAAAGTCTACGGTGATGACCAGGCGCTTGATTCTATAAGTGCTGGAGACCAGCAAAGAGAGTATGAACCTCAACCTGAACAAAAACTAACGGAAAATTCATATGGCGCTATGATGTCGACCCAGGGAAATCTCACAAGAGCACGCGGTTGGAAAACCGGAGCAGGTGAGATTGTATCTGTGAAACTGATGAATTTAACATCTGGATCAAATGATATCTTCGAAGGGGGAGAAAGAGCGCGAATGGTTATAGGAGCAGTAGCGCATCAAGATTTAGTTAGCCCGATACTTGGTTTTGTAGTTAAAGACCGCTTGGCTCAAGATCTGTTTGGTGAAAATACATTGTCATATTCTGCCAAAACACCGACACCTGTGAGGGCCGGACAAAAGTTCAAAGCTGAATTTGAATTTCATCTTCCTATGTTACCCAATGGACAATATGTTGTGATGGCTTCACTTGCAGATGGGGATTTAATTAACAATATACAACATCATTATTTACATGATGCAGTCATAATTAACGTTTCATCAAGTAAGGTGCGCTGGGGTTTAGTCGGTGTTCCATTCGAACGTATTAGTATTGAAGTAGATGATGGTGAATAAAACTCTCAAACAGCTCTATGAAGAGCACGAAGGTAAAGTCTCTGATAAGTGGTCGCTTTATCTTACAGAGTATGACCGAATCTTTAGCGAATACCGTAACAGACCAGTCAAAATTCTTGAGATAGGCATACAAAATGGCGGTTCACTTGATATTTGGACGAAATATTTTAAAAGTGGGGAAAGATTTATTGGCTGTGATATTAATCCTGACTGTTCTCGTCTGAATTATGAAGATCCGAGAGTCTCTTTGGTTGTAGGTGATGCTAATACAGATAGTGTTCAGAAAGAGATACTGGGACATTGTTCTGAGTTTGATATCATAATTGACGATGGATCTCATATTTCAAGCGATATCATAAAGTCATTTGCCAGGTATTTCCCCTGCATCCTTGATGGTGGCGTTTTTGTTGCAGAAGACCTCCATTGCAGTTATTGGCAGGAATATGAAGGTGGTTTATATGATCCATTTTCCTCCATTTCATTCTTTAAAGCTCTGGCAGACATAATCAATTTTGAACATTGGGGTGTTGATAAAAGTCGAGATGAGCTTTTAAATGGATTCCGTTCAAAATACGATTTTGCGATAACTGATGAACTGTTAGAGCGAATTCATTCAGTGGTGTTTATAAACTCGGTTTGTATTGTGAGAAAAACGCTGCCACAGGATGCAGTATTGGGAAGTCGCTATATTGCGGGGGAGGTCGAAAGCGTTGTTGAAGGTCATGACGACGTTCGTGGAAATACATTAAAAGCAATACCACAGATTAATAATTTCTGGTCTATGCGTGACGTAGCACCAGCTGAAGAATTAATTGATCATTTGCAGGCATTGAGTGATAGTGAAAGTGAACTTGATCAACTTAATAAGCAGATTAATCAGCAGATTAATCAGCTAAATAAAACTATAGCTAAACGTGATGCTCAACTAAAAGCAATACAAATCACGATGGATGAAATGCAGCAGTCAATTAGCTGGCGTATAGCGGAGCCTGTACGGTTTGCTGGAAAACTATACCGGTTTTTGAAAGCGAATGGTTATACGATTTTTAAAATGATGCTGACGCTTTCAGGATGGCGGAAAATATTAAACAAGATAAAAATTATTGTAAGAGGCCAGACCTATCGTTTTGTCTATCGAATAAAGTATAAATTTCGTAAAAAGCTCGATTTCGAAAAACAAGGTGTTTCAAAAGTGCCCAGGGGGCGAATCATCGTTGTTTCGCATAATGCCAATAAGGAAGGTGCACCACTATTAGCGTTGAATATCGTACAGCACTTAAACAATAATTTTAATTATGATGTAGTAACAATCCTTGCTTCCGGCGGAGACCTTATTGGTGAATTCAAGAAAGTCTCTACGGTATACAGATATGATTTGCTAAGGAACAAAGAAATTGCAGAATTATGCGATGGTTTGAAAAATGATGGTTTTGAACTCGCGCTATGCAATACCAGCGTAGTCGGGAGCATAGTAGAGGCATTGAATAATGCAGGGGTCAGGTGTACTACCCTGGTTCATGAGTTACCGTATGTTGTTAAAATAGCAAATCTTCAACCCTCTATTCATAAAATCATCAGTAACTCAGAAGTTATTGTTTTTCCAGCCAGGTATGTGAAAAACAAACTTGAATCCTTGTTTGAATTTGATGGTCTGAATACATATATACGCCATCAAGGCCGGTACATGTCAAACCCGCATCTGTTTGACAAGGAGAAAGCTAAAATCGAACTTCGCCAGCACCTGGGTTGTGACCGCAAGACAAAGCTTGTCATCGGCATAGGGTATGGCGAGTATCGTAAAGGGATTGATCTATTTGTTGAGACCGGTATCAAGGTTGCGAGTACTACAGACGATGTTCTTTTTGTCTGGGTGGGCGACTGTAAGATACTTGAATCTGAGAAGGTTCAGGGCAGGATCAAGCAGCAGGGTTGCCAGGATATCTTTAAATTTATTGGTTATGAAAAAGACATTGGTTTGTATTATTCCGGCGCTGATGTGTTTTTTCTGTCATCCAGGGAAGATCCGTTCCCCTCAGTCTATATCGATGCGATTTCAGCAGGCCTGCCAGTTGTTGCTTTTGATGATGCAGGCGGATTTGTAGAGTTCCAGAAGAAAATAAATGGAATATTGGTTAGTGACTTAAATGCAGATGCTGCAGCAGAAGAAATAAGTCATTTGTTGTTCGATGCTAATGCCTATCAGCAGTATGAAAATACAGCCCTGGCAGCAGCAAAAGAATTTGGTTTTAACAGCTATTTATATGATCTTCTGGAATTTTCAGGGGTTTTGCTGCAGAAAGTAACGGTAATAATACCAAACTATAACTATGAGCAATATATTGAAGGCAGGCTTAAATCAATTATTCAGCAAACCGTCAAACCGTTCGAAATTATATTACTGGATGATAATTCTCAGGATAACAGCTTGGCAGTTGCACGAGAGTTATTGGAAAACTCAGGCATCGATTACAGTGTTTTGGCAAATAAGGAAAATAACGGCTGCTACAAACAATGGTTGAAAGGTATATCGCTGGCAAAAGGAGATTTTGTCTGGATAGCTGAGGCTGATGATCTTTGCCGTCCGGACTTTCTAGAAAAACTCCTGCCTAAATTTGATGATAATACTAATTTAGTTTACTGTCAGTCTATCGCTATAGATAAAAACTCGGATGAGACAGATTTCTCTTACCTGGAATATACAAAAGAGTTTTCTGAAACAAGATGGTGCAATGATTTTACCAATAATGGTGAAAATGAAATTATTGATTACCTGGTCAGAATGAATACGATCCCGAATGCAAGCGGTGTCATTATGCGAAAGTCAGCACTTGATGGCATCGACAGGTATTTAAAAGAGTTTACATCTACAGGCGACTGGCTCACCTATGTGTATGTGTTGAGCAGCGGTGGTATATCGTATGTCAGTGAGAAGCTTAATTATCACCGCAGACATGATAACAGCATTATACATACCGTTATGCATGAGCCTAAACTGCTTAAAGAAATCATTTTAGTCTCCAGGTATATTTTAAAAAAATATGAAATCAGTGATGAGAATAAGAGGTTGCTAGTAAAAAGGTTCAATGATTATTATGCACTGATTTCGTCTGGTAAAGCATCCTTATCTGAAGATGAAATGTTTAAAAGCTTTTTTCATGAAAATGGCCTCGATGACTTATGGGGATATGTGTTAAAGACATGATTATAGGCAATGGAATGATCGCTCGTGCATTTGAAGCGGCTGGGTGTGCAGATAATGCAGTAATATTTGCTAGTGGCGTTTCTAACTCATCAGAGTCTTCAGGCAATGAGTTTGAGCGTGAAAGGGTGCTGTTGGAGGATTGTCTTAAGAATTTACATGGCAAAACAATTGTCTATTTCAGTAGCTGTGCCCTGGTCGATAATAATATGGTCAGCGTGCCATATTATAAGCACAAACATGACATGGAAGAATATGTGAAGTCATCCTATAATTATATCATTGTTAGGCTGCCGCAGCTGATAGGAAAGACTCATAATCCTCACACCATTTTAAATTATTTTAAAAATCATATTGAAGCTGGCGACGACGTTAAGGTACAGTCTGGTGCATACCGGTATTTTATTGATGTAGATGATGTAGTTGTATTTGTCTGCTCGTTATTAGCTTTAGGGAAAATTAATCTATTGCTGGATTTTGCCAATCCTGTCAGGTATTCAGCAGAGGCAGTGTTTTTGACTGTTGCTCAATGCCTCGGTAAAGATGATCCTGAATATACCGTCATAGAGGGCGGAGTCGCTTACGAAATCGATTTTAAGGAAATGAATTATTGCCTTGATGAATGTGGACTAGATTTTAATTTCGGAGAAAATTATTTTCAAATGAAGTTGGGTCATATGTCTAATAGTAATGAGACAGTTCTGTAAATGCATATTATTAAAAAAATTATAAACCGTATTTATAGAATACAGTCGAAGCTTAAGTCTGTTAGCGCTAAGTACTTTTCTGCAGGAAAAATTAATCACGATACAGTGTATGACGATAACTTCTGGAGTTCATTGGTTCTATTTGAGTCAGAAGGGAAATGGTCTAATGATAAGCTTTGCCTGTTTGCACATTTTGACCGTAATAATGAAGTATCAGACCGGATTTATTATTATTTAAAATCTCTGTCTGATGCCGGGTTTGATATTGTTTTTGTGTCGACATCCAGTGGTATGCCTGAAAGTGTACGAGATAAGCTAATTGATATTGTATCTAAAGTAATTGTGCGGAAGAATATCGGTTATGACTTTGGTTCGTGGAGAACTGGATACCAGTATGCCGGTGATATTAGCCATTATTTATCGCTTGTTCTAACAAATGACAGTGTCATAGGGCCAGTGAATTCTCTTATAGACATGCTTGATGCTATGTCATCTTCTAAATTCAATGTCTGGGGTGTTACCGATAACTACGAAATAAATTACCATGCACAAAGTTATTTTCTCTGTCTCGATAGCACAATACTAAAAAGCGATTTTCTGCCAGAATTTATGTCCGGGATTAAGGTGCATGATGACAAGCAGATGGTAATAAATGAATATGAAATTGGCCTGAGCCAACTGGCTCTAAGTAAAGGCTTCAGCGTCGGTGCATACTGTATGTATGATGATGTAGTGGATTACATCATGAGTTCAGCAGATGAATACAAGGATCGAGTCTCCAAAGGTAAGATAAATTCGACATTGTGGCTTTGTGATGTTTTACTTTCAGAATTCAAGTCTCCGTTTGTTAAGGTGGAATTGTTTCGTGATAATCCTCATTCAGTAGATTTGTCTGGCTGCATTGAATATATCAGCACCAGGAGTGATTTCCCTGTTGATTACATAAAAGAATATACCCGGTAGATTATTAACCTTACTTATTTAAATATATGTTAATTGACTTAGTGAAATCAAATAAAGATAAGTTTGTTTTAGCCTTTGCTGCTCTGTTCCCATTGCTAATGCTTATTGGTGTTGTGAAAAACTATTCGCCAGTGCCATATTGGGATATGTGGAATGGTACGCTTAGCTTTTATATTTCAGCTCTAAATGGAGACTGGTCTATATGGTTGTCTCAGCATAATGAGCATCGAATTGTTTTTGCCAGGCTGCTTTTTTTTATTGATAACTATTTGTTTAATGGTACCGCTGAATTTTTAATATTTAGTAACGTTGTCCTGTTATCGCTTATTTTTGTCTGTCTAATAAAAATACAGAGGAAGCTTATAGATGATAAGTTTGATCGAGTTGTTTTATTTTGTGCAACAACAGCTTTTATCTTTTCATGGAGTCAACATGAAAATATCATATGGGGATTTCAGAGCCAGTTTTTAGCAGCATATTTATTCCCGCTGGTAGCTTTTTATTCGCTGGTTGCGTATAAGGCAACTAAACAGAATTTATATTACTTTGTTGCGCTGTTATTTGGTGTTGCTTCTGTAGGTGCCATGGGTAATGGTGTTGCTGCACTGCCTATACTCCTCGTGCTAGCTGCTGTTCTTCAGTTAAAGAAAAAGTACTTTCTTGGTGTGTTTGTAATAGCAGTTATTACTTTAGGGTTTCATTTCTATTATTATAAAACACCGCCTTTTCACCAGCCTATGCTTGAAGGGCTTATCAATGATCCGGTTCAGGCAGTTTTATTTTTACTGACATATTTAGGTGCGCCATTTTATTACATATCGGGATCGTTGATTGTTTCGTCTGCTTTTGGTCTTATGTTGATCCTTGGCTGCTTGTTGGCAACCTATTTATATTTTTTTAAATCAGGTGATGATAAAAATTATTATACTCTTGCACTACTGGCTATACTTTTATACATAGGTGCTTCTGCATTTGGAACAACTGGGGCCAGATCCATTGCTGGTGTATCTGCTGCCACTTCAAGCAGGTACCTGACTGCTTCACTGGTCGCCTGGGTGGCATTATTTACTATATATCTTCATCACATTGGTGCTCCTGCATTCAAAAAATATTTGCGTATTTTTTTACTGATACTGCCTGTTTTAATGCTTCCTTATCAATCGAAGGCATTTCATTCAAAAACCCATGAATTATACGAGCGATATATTGCAATCCTTGCTCTTGAGCTCAATGTAAAAGATGATGCTTATCTTGTTAAGGTGTTTCCTTTTATTGACTGGCTTGTGACTATGTCACATTCTATAAAGGATAATGATTTATCTGTATTTAAGGATCCACTGTTCAGCGGCGCATCTGAAAGTATGAGATCTAAAGTTGTAGCGATTCCTGTTGAAAAAGCATTAGGGCATCTGGATCGTAGTGAGGATATAGAAGGTGTTACCGACTATGTTCGTGTTATTGGATGGTTTATGGATGGAGGTGGTTCTCAGGGTACCATAAGATTAAATATTGTTAATGATAAACATGAAGTTGTTGGTTATGCATTAACTGGTAGTGAACGACCTGATGTTGCACAGGCGCATGGGTCAATTGGGATGTATGCTGGATTTATTGGGTATATGTTGAGGAGTGAGATGTCAGGAGACTTCTTCATAATCGACGCGCAGCATAATTCGGTTCTAAAAATAAATATTTAATTAATTGTTGCATTATTTGTTATCTTGTTCGCGTAAGAATGAACAATAACTATATGTTTATAATGAAAGGTGGGGTATTGGTGTGTTTTTCAAGATTATAAGAATTTTAAAAAATGAAGGTGTTAACGGTATTTTGAAGCGTCTTTCTTCTAGGATAAATATGCCAAAGGAAATCGATGTGGCTGAGCAAGCAGATAATACTGAGAAAACAGATAATACTGAGCATAAGAGTCCCACGCTTTCTAAATTTGACAAGATGACGTTTGGTATAAATCTTGAAGGAGTAGGGCTGGAGATTGGGCCTAGTCATAGCCCATTATTGCCGAAACGTGACGGATTTAATGTGGAGATTTTAGACCATGCTAATGCCGAGGAATTGAAAAAGAAATATGCTGAGCTAGGTATAGATAAAGAAAAATTAAATAATATAGAACATGTTGATTATGTCTGGACTGGAGACGCTTTAGATGAGTTGACGAATAAACATGATTACTATGATTATATTGTTGCTTCTCATGTGGTTGAGCATACCCCTGATTTGATTTCATTTTTATCCCAATGTGAAAAAATGCTAAAGTCTGGCGGTGTATTGTCACTTGCTGTTCCTGATAAGCGCTACTGTTTTGATTGCTTGAGACCTCTATCAACGGCTGGCGATGTAATGCAGGCGTATTATGATAAAAGGACTCGCCATACCCCGGGTACAATTTTTGACCATTTTTCAACAGTGGCATTTCGTAATGGTTGCCATACATGGTATAAAGATGATCAAAGTGAGTTGGTATTTGTGCACTCTGTCCAAGAGGCAATGTCTGCGGTCGAACGGTCGAGAGCATCCGAAGATTATATCGATGTCCACAATTGGGTGTTTATACCGCAATCATTTCGTCTTATATCATACGATTTAAAAACCACAGGATTTATTAATCTTGCAGAAGAAGTATTTTTTAATACTGAAGGTTTTGAATTTCACGTTCAACTAAAAAAAGATAAAGAGTTAGATGAAATTGACAGGATGGATTACACGGTGCAGTCACTCAATCGTTAGATGTGATAGAAGATATTAAGGCTAATCTGGTATTGGTTTATTCATGATGGAATCATTTGGTATGAGAAGAATATGTACACTATGAGATGTTTTAAGGAGCGGTTGTGCAGTTAAAGCCATTAGTTGTAGATCTTGATGGGACTCTGCTGCGCTCTGATTTATTAGTTGAGTCTGGGCTCGCGTATCTAAAATCAAATATTTTTCAGGTATTCTCGCCGCTGATATGGCTGAGGTCCGGTAAGGCATATTTGAAAGAACGGCTTGCTGAACGCACGAGTCTTGATGTTACAGTCCTTCCTTATAACCAGAAAGTGATAGCTTTTATAGAAGGTGAACGGGAAAAAGGCCGGGAAATTATTCTTGCTACAGCCAGTCACGCTATATATGCAGAGAAAGTTGCTGAGTATTTACAATTGTTTGATCATGTTTATGCGACCTGTGGCGGCACAAACCTTTCTGCGCATAGAAAAAGAGATCGGCTTGTTGAGTTGTTCGGTGAAAAGGGCTTTGACTATATGGGAAACTCTAAGGATGATTTGTATATCTGGGAGGCCGCCGACTGTGCACATGTGGTAAACCCCGAGGTCGGAGTCGAGTCAAAAGCAAAAGCGTTAGGCAATGTTGGTGAAGTAATAACGGATACTGATAGTCAATTCAGGCTGTGGATCAAACAGCTTCGCTTGCACCAGTGGGTGAAAAATTTACTGTTATTTGTTCCGGTATTGGCAAGTCATCAGGTGGGTGATATCGACCTGGTCTTAAATGGGGTGATTGCATTCATTTTTTTTGGTTTGTGTGCTTCAAGCGTGTACGTGCTTAACGATTTGCTTGATCTGGAAGATGACAGACATCATGTGAAAAAACGGAACCGTCCATTTGCTTCGGGTGCATTATCTATAAAATCCGGTTTGTTAGCTGCACCTGCAGTATTGGCAGTGTCGTTTATCGGTGCCTTCCTTCTGCTGCCATGGGAATTTACTTTTGTATTGGCGATATATTATGTTTTAACAGTGGCGTATTCCATGTGCTTGAAACGAAAAGTAATGGTAGATGTTATTACGTTAGCAATGTTATATACAATCAGGATTATTGCCGGCGCCTTTGCACTCAGCATTGCGTTAACATTCTGGATGTTAACCTTTTCTATGTTTATTTTCTTGAGCCTTGCTTTTGTTAAACGATATGCTGAATTGATGGATGCCCGGTTAGAAGGTAAGCAGGAAATGACAAGAGGGCGTGGTTATTATCCAAGTGATCTTGAAATGATTTCTTCTTTAGGAGCGTCTTCCGGGTATATTTCCGTTATGGTGCTTGCTCTTTATATACAGGAAATAACCACAGTTGCATTATATAGTAACCCGCAGGTGATCTGGCTTGCCTGTCCTGTGTTATTGTTCTGGGTCAGTCGGGTATGGTTTTTGACGCACAGGGGTGAAATGCATGATGATCCGATCGTATTTGCTATAAAAGATCGAGTCAGCCTGTTTACTGGCGGTCTTTTTGGTGTGATTTTCTGGTTGGCGGCATAATGGTTGATACGTTAAGTTCATGGGGCAGGTACCCGGCATTTCCACAGACACCGCATTTTACTCATTGGCGGGGCGATCTGTCTGATGATTTGTCTGACCTCGCTTCATCTTATGGCAGTACTTTGCCATATGGTCAGGGTAGAAGTTATGGCGATAGCTGTTTTGCAAAAACAGACCATGTTTTACAGACTGCTTATCTAAACAGGTTCATTTCTTTTAACAGGGAAACCGGGGTGATTGTCGCTGAATCTGGTGTCACGCTGGAACAGGTACTGTCTTTAGTCATACCTTGCGGATGGTTTTTACCTGTTACACCAGGAACCAAGTTCGTATCTCTGGGTGGCGCTATAGCCAATGATGTACATGGAAAAAATCATCACGTAAGAGGTACCTTTGGCAGGCACGTACTAAGTTTTAATATAGTACGTTCAGACGGACAAAAAATCACATGTTCATTGCAAGAAAATAGTGAGTTGTTTTCTGCAACGATTGGAGGTTTGGGCTTAACCGGTGTGATTGAATCAGTTGAGCTTCAATTGATTCCAATATCTTCCAGTAAGATTGATTCAAGTACAATCCGATTTGGTTCGTTAAATGAATTTTTTTCTCTAAGTGATGAGTTTGACAGTAAAAATGAATATTCAGTGGCCTGGGTCGATTGTCATGTAAAAGGTAGTTCTACTGGTAGAGGTGTATATATGACCGGAAATCACTCTGACAGTGGTGATTTGACGGTGAATGTAAAGCGCAAAATGTCTGTGCCTTTCACTTTTCCTTTTTCGGCAATCAATAAAATGTCATTGCCGCTGCTTAATTCCGGGTATTATCATTTGCATAAGGCAAAACCACAGCAGGCAGTTATCAACTACGAGCCTTTCTTCTATCCTCTGGATAGGATTGAACATTGGAATCGTGCGTATGGAAGAGCCGGTTTTCAGCAATACCAGTGTGTTATCCCGGAAAATAATGCCGAAAGCGCGATGCATGAACTGCTCGCAGCAATCGCATCAACCGGAAGTGGTTCATTTTTGGCTGTTATGAAACGATGTGGTGACATTGTTTCGCCGGGTATGATTTCATTTCCAATGCCAGGTTTATCACTGGCATTAGACTTTCCGCAAAGCAGCAGTTTAAACAGTACTCTTTTCCCGAGATTTGACACCATTGTGCGAGAGGCAGGCGGCAGGCTGTATCCGGCCAAAGATGCCCATATGTCAGGAGAGGACTTCAGAACTTTCTACCCCGACTGGAAAAAAGTTGAAAAACTGCGCGATCCTGCGTTATGTTCACGATTTTGGCAAAGAGTAATTTCATAATGAAAAATGTATTAATTGTAGGTGCGACTTCTGCCATAGCGATTTCATGCGCGAGGATCTGGGCAAGTGAAAAAGCCAGCTTTTTTTTGATTGGCAGAGACCCGTCTAAGTTGCAGCAAACGGCAGATGATCTCAAGGTCTTAGGTGCAACTGCAGTGCATACCTGCATATTGGATCTGAATGATTTCAATCAGCATGAAGAAGCACTGGATGAATGCTTTTCACTCATGGATACAGTTGATATTACCCTGATTGCACATGGTACTTTACCCGACCAATCAGAGTGTGAGCGTGACGTAGCAGTGGCTTTGCATGAGTTTTCCAGTAATGGTCTAAGTGTGATTTCTTTACTGACTCTTCTAGCTAATCGTATGGTTATGCAGGCTAGTGGAACTATCGCTGTGATTTCATCAGTGGCTGGTGATCGTGGGCGACCATCAAATTATTTATACGGAACTGCAAAAGCTGCGGTTAGTGTGTTTTGCGAGGGTTTGCGTGCAAGATTATTTAAGTCTGGAGTCCATGTGCTAACTATAAAGCCGGGATTTGTTGATACGCCAATGACAAAAGGATTGTCATTGCCAGGTCTTCTGGTTGTCTCACCAGAGAAAATTGCTCAGTGTATTAATAAGGGTATTACAAAGAAGAGTAATACTATTTATGCACCGGGGTTCTGGTTCTTTATCATGATGATTATAAAGACCATACCAGAGTTTATTTTTAAAAAAATGAATTTGTAAATGATATTAAGTAATAGCTAGATATATGAATTATTCTTATGTATTTTAATTTGTTTCATAGATCGAGTGTCTCTCATCTGGGCTTTCTCTTTTTTCTATTTATATTAATTTCTTTTTTGAAATCTCCCGAACTTTTTACGGAACCTCGTTTTTGGGCTGAAGAAGGTCGATATTACTATTCTAATATTCAAAAAATTGACATTTTTTCATCATTATTACTCATTATTAGGGGTAATTATCAATTACTAACAAATATTATTGTTCTACTATCATCCATGGTGCCAGCCCAATGGGCGGCCTACATTACAACATATCTGGCCTTATGTGTTGCTCTAGTTCCGGTGTTACTGCTCTATTATTATCAATGCATAAGTAAATGGCCTTTATTTTTGCCTTCATTGATAACAAGTGTGTATGCGTTAATGCCGCAAGGTTATGAAGTATTTTTTACTGCAACAAATGTGCAATGGATATGTTCAGTATCGATTCTTATTGTTTGTATTCTTCCGCTAGAATATGAAAATAAAAATAGGCATATTGCTACATATGCTTGGTTAATTATCTGCGGGCTAACTGGCGTAACATCGGTAATGCTTGCCCCTGGATTCTTACTAAGGGGAATGTTGAATTCATCACGGCATCACATCCAAATGGGATTGTTGCTTTCATTTTTCGCAATAGTGCATCTGGTTATTATTTTTAATAGCGATCATCCTGATAGATTATTCCCAATGGATTTATTTAGTCTGACTATGCCGACCTTGCTGCAAACGGTATTGTCACCATTAATTAGTGCTGATATGGTCAATGTATTAGTATCCAAAACTGTGTTGGATGGTAAAGTGGTTTCATGGTGGTATCTTGTTTCAATTGCTTTGTCGTCGCTCGTTATTATGAGTGGCGTGATATACGCAGCATTTAAGCAAAGTGATGATAAAAATGTACCTTTGGTAATTGTGTTGCTTTGGATTGGGGTTTCGGTTCTTAATACTATTGGTTCAATTGGTGATCCTGAAGGTTTGCTCTCTGGTTGGGGAGGAGGCCGCTATTTTTTCTTTGGCTCTGTTTGTTTTGTTCTGCTTCTTGCCATCTCTGTCTCTGGCAAGAGCAGGCTGTACAGTTCATTTTCGCTCGCAATACTTTTGTTAGTAATTGTTACAGGTGTTATTGAGGCTGCTACTTCAGAATGGCAAAATTTTATCTTGACTGGGCCTTCTTGGCGCTCTGAAGTTGTGAACTGTCATGATTTGAGGCCGTGTAATGTAACGGTTTGGCCTGGTGGTGATACCTGGAGTTTCGATCTTGTACGAAAATAATATTGATGGCTCTTAAGGTAGACAGATATTGTGGTTTTATGGGCTTTTATATAGTTGTTAAAACCACTAATGCGATATAATTGTTCAATTATATTTTAACGTTATAGTGAAGAGATTAATGGATAAAAAAATCATTCTCCCAGGTGGTGCAGGCCTCGTTGGTCAAAACCTTATTGCACGTTTAAAGGCCAAAGGTTTTAACAATGTTGTGGTAATTGATAAGCACAAGGCAAATCTTTCTATACTAAAACAGGTTTTTCCTGATGTTGAAACTGAGCTCGCAGACCTGGCTGAGCCTGGTGAATGGGAAAAGCACTTTGAAGGAGCTGATGTTGTCGTTATGCTTCAGGCTCAAATTGGGGCGAAACAGGAAGAGCCTTTTATACGTAATAATGTGACATCAACAAAGAACATTCTTAATGTGATGAAGGCGTGTGCGGAGGTTCCTTACCTTGTTCATATTAGTTCTTCGGTATTGGAATCAGTCGCTGATGATTTTTATACTAATACAAAAAAACAGCAGGAAGAAATAGTGCTGAATAGCGGCCTTGAAAATGTTGTATTAAGACCTACCTTGATGTTCGGCTGGTTTGATAGAAAGCATTTGGGCTGGTTATCCCGTTTTATGCAGAAAATACCGATATTTCCTATACCAGGCCATGGCCGTTATTTGCGCCAGCCGCTGTATGTTAAGGATTTCTGCGACATTATTATTGCGTGTATTGACAAGCAGGTTACCGGTGAAGTTTATAATATCAGCGGCCTCGAAAAAATTAACTACATCGATATCATTCGTGAAATCAGGCAGGCTATTAAAGCTAAAACACTTATATTGTCGATACCTTACGGGCTGTTTTTTGTGTTAATAAAAATCTGGAGCGTCTTTGACAGTGATCCACCGTTTACAATCAACCAGCTGCAGGCGCTTGTGTTGCCGGATGTATTTGAAACGATCGACTGGCCCGCTATATTCGGAGTGAATTCCACGCCATTTTCACAAGCTATAGATGAAACATTCAATGATGCTACGTATAGTCAGGTTAAGCTGGAGTTTTAGGGAATAACTATGCAGAAGATTGCTGTATTAGGAGCGGGGCCAATGGGGCTGGCCGTTGCATATCAACTTGTTAAAGATGGTCATAAGCCGGTTATCTTTGAAGCAGATGACAGAGTAGGCGGGATGGCGGCTGCATTTGATTTCGGTGGCCTAAGTATAGAGCGTTATTATCATTTTCATTGCACATCTGATGATGCTTTTTTTGATGTTCTTAAGGAACTGGAAATTAAGGATAAATTGCATTGGGTGGAAACTAAAATGGGTTTCTATCATAAAGGCAAGGTTTCGCCCTGGGGCAACCCTGTGGCTTTGCTTAAATTCCCTGATTTAAGTTTGATTGCTAAATTTCGCTATGGCTTACATGCCTTCCTATGTACTAAACGTAATAACTGGCAGCCACTTGATAATTTAGAGGCTACCAGCTGGATTAATCGATGGATAGGTAAAGAGGCCTATGAAGTGCTTTGGAGCAAGTTGTTCGATTATAAGTTTTATGACTATGCACATCGCCTGTCTGCTGCCTGGATCTGGAGCCGGGTCAGGAGGATAGGTCGGTCACGTTATAGCCTTTTTCGAGAGAAACTGGGTTACCTTGATGGCGGCTCTGAAACACTGTTAATCGCGATGAAAAAATATATAGAAGATAATGGTGGTGACTTTCGGCTAAGCAATCCTGTCTCTAAAGTTGTCATTGAAAATGGTAACGTCAAGGGTGTTCAGGTTAATGATGATGTTGGGCTGTTTGATAAAGTTGTAAGCACTATACCTCTTCCCTATGTTTCCAGGCTAATACCGGATTTGCCTGACGATGTATTGAACAGGTTTAAAGAAGTAAAAAATATTGCTGTTGTCTGTGTCATTGTAAAACTAAACAAACAGCTCACAGAGAACTTCTGGTTGAATGTTAATGACCCTGAAATGGATATTCCTGGACTGGTGGAATATACCAATCTGAGGCCATTAACCGATCACATTGTATATGTTCCGTTTTATATGCCTGGTGAACACCCCAAGTTTAATGAACCTGACCAGGTGTTTCTGGATAAAGTTAAGAAATATATGTTAACCATTAACACGGATTTAAATGATGACGATTTTGCTGATATAAGAGCGAGCCGATATCGCTATGCACAGCCTATTTGTGAACCTGGTCACCTGGAAAGCCTGCCACCGGTAGATTTGCCGGTTAATGGTCTTTGGGTGGCTGATACGTCATATTATTACCCGGAAGATAGAGGTATTTCTGAAAGTATCGGTTTTGGCAGGGATTTGGCCAAAAAGGTGGCCGTTTGATTCACGAGTTTTTTTCAAAACAGTTTATTGTCTTTTTAATTACAGGCGGAACAGCGGCACTGGTTAATTTTGGCAGCAGATTTGTATACAGCCAGTGGGTCAGTTTTTCAACGGCTGTAATACTCGCTTATATAACAGGCATGATTACTGCTTTTGTTCTGGCAAAGGTCTTCGTATTCAAGGAGTCACAGCAAAGTATTCATCACTCGGCTCTTTTCTTTTGCCTGGTGAATTTAGTTGCTGTACTGCAGACGTGGCTGATTAGCATGGGGCTGGCATACTACCTGCTGCCTTATCTGGGTGTTTCAATATTTGTTGAGGAGATTGCTCACGCAGTGGGAATTGCCGTGCCTGTTTTCACAAGTTATTTAGGACATAAGCGCTGGTCTTTTCGGTGATGCATACCGTATGAAAATTAAACGTGCATCAATCACTTTTGGTGTGGTTACTTTATTGTATTTGTCTGCGTTGATCTGGGTTGATTCGAACAAAAGTATTTTTGGTCGTTTGCCTGAATTAATTACTGTTTTTCCAACCTTGTTACTGTTATCCGTATCATCATATCTATTGCGCTATCTTCGATGGCACTGGTTACTATATAGAGCAGGCTATAGTATTGCGGCAGGGATTGGATTTCTTGCATATATCAGTGGTTTTGCTTTTACTGCAACTCCAGGTAAAGTGGGTGAACTGGTTCGGATTAGATATTTAAAACAGTTGAGTGTGCCTCATTACAGCGTGATATCCGCATTTCTGTATGAGCGTACATTTGATCTCATTTCGGTTTTGTTAATTGCATCAATGGCTTCCGCACAATTTGGCTTCTTCCCTTATATTGCTGTATTTGTTACCTTGGTTATCTCAGTGGTGATTGTGCTGGCGAGAAATCCACGGTGGATAAGTTTTATTATGGTTCGTTTACGTCTGCGGCGATGGGGTCGCTTGTCAAAACTTGCCAGGATGATTAAGAGTGGTATAAGAGGGGTTAAGGTCTGGAGTGATCCACTGGATATCACTATCTCAGTGATTCTTGGCCTGCTTGCATGGGGGGCTACAGCAATGGCTTTTGTCTTATTGTTGGAGTATATGGGGGTGGTTATTCCTTTTACTACAGCTATTGCGATTTATCCATTATCTATGCTTGTTGGTGCTGCATCGATGCTGCCTGGAGGTGTTGGTTCTACGGAGGCGGCAATAGTCGGCATGTTATCATTCTTCGGTGTGCCAATCAGTGTTGCAATAACTGTCGCAGTGGGAATACGATTAACAACCCTGTGGTTTTCAATACTCTGTGGTTTTATTTCAATGGTTATTTTTGAATATAAATTATTAAAGCAATACGGTTATGATAGCTAAAATTATGGAGCGGCTATCCGTAATTTCTATATACGTATCACATAACAGTGATGCATATATAAAGAAATTTAGCAGTAGACATAGAGCAGAATTAGGTGAAAAGACATTTTTAATAAATTCGAGCTCAAATGATATAGAAGCTGAAGATTATTATGATTTCGGGGTTGTCAATATAGGTGAAAATATAGGTTTTTCAGCTGCAAATAATGTCGGTATTAAAATTGGCGCTAAATATGAACCGGATTATTTTTTGCTTGTTAATCCAGATGTGTTTTTGCCCACTTCGTGGTTGCAGAACCTGCTCAAGGTGATTGATGATTTGCATAATGTTGGGGTTTTTACTGTTCCATTACTTGGTTATGATTTTGAAAAAGATAAACCAACAGGTTTGATCGATAGCTTGGGAATAAGCCACACTTGGTTTGGCCGATGGTTTGATGTGTCGCAAGGTGATAGTGTCGCCGTGTTGAATAAAGAATTACCGCCATATGATGTACCGGCGGCATGTGGTGCTTTGATGTTGATTCACAAAGATGTTGTTTGTGAGTTGTTAGATAAAGATGGTTATGTCTTTAATGAATCATATTTTATGTATAAGGAAGATATTGAGCTTTCAATTAGGGTGAAAAAGTTAGGTCGAAAAATAATGATGATTCCTTCTGCACCTGCATTTCACTGTAGAGGGTGGTCAAAAAGCAGAGTTAATACATCTTATTGGGCTCGAAAGCTGTCTGCTCGAAATGAATTAAAGATGCATGCACGATTCTTTTGGAGGTTTTTGCCTTATTCTATTGCGAAGTATATTTATGTTAGATATTTTGAGAGACTGGTTTTATGGCGGGT
>JAGLQT010000169.1 GCA_023136715.1 Gammaproteobacteria bacterium
GTCTGGAAAGGCACTTACCACGAAGAAGGCGCAGAGCTGTACAACGAATGGAATTTCAAACGCCAGTATTATCACAAGAACTGGTGCGTGTTGCGTGAACTCGACATCAAGCCAGTTTACGACGACTTTGTTGAAGACACGCTCAACAAACACAAAGGCCTGTTAAAAAGCCTGCGCCATACTTTTGAAGTGCTTCGCGGTGAAGATAAACTGCTCAAGCGCCAACCTTATGGCGATGACATCGACATCGACGCTTTAGTCGATGCACTGGCCGATACAAAAAGTGGCATGGAAATGTCCGAGCGCGTGTTCACCAAAATGCACAAGGAAGATCGTAACGTCGCGGTGATTTTCATGGTCGATATGAGCGGTTCAACACGCGGCTGGATTAACGAAGCCGAACGTGAGTCATTAATTTTATTAGCCGAAGTTCTGGAAATTCTAGGCGACCGCTACGCCATCTACGGTTTCTCCGGCATGACCCGCAAGCGTTGCGAGTTGTATAAAATCAAAACCTTCGATGAAGATTACGACGACGAGATCAAAGCGCGCATCAGCAATATTCAACCCAAAGATTACACCCGCATGGGCGTGTTCATCCGTCACATGACCCGCATCTTCGGCGAAGTCGAAGCCAGCACCAAATTACTAATCACCCTGTCCGACGGCAAGCCCGACGACTATGATACCTACCGCGGTGAATACGGCGTTGAAGATACCCGTCAGGCGTTATATGAAGCGCACCGCGATGGCATCCACCCGTTCTGCATCACCATCGACGAACAGGCGCGCGATTATCTGCCGCACATGTACGGCGCGGCCAACTATGCGGTGATCGATGATGTTGCTAAACTGCCGCAAAAAGTTTCAGATATATATCGAAGGATAACGAGTTAAGGAATTAAAAAATGGCTAATTCAATTTACTGGTACGACTACGAAACCTTTGGCATCAACCCGCGTCAGGATCGACTCGCACAATTCGGCGGCATACGTACCGATGAAGATTTAAACATCATCAGCGATCCGCTGGTGATTTACTGCAAGCCCGCCGACGACATGTTGCCCGATCCTTACGCCTGCCTGGTCACCGGCATCACGCCACAAAAAGCACTGGCCGAAGGTCTAATCGAATCTGAATTTATCGCCACCATCCATAAAGAATTCTCACAACCCGGCAGCTGCATCGCGGGTTACAACACCATCCGTTTCGATGACGAGTTCACCCGCAACAGCCTGTACCGCAATTTTTTCAATCCGTACACGCACGAATGGCAATACGGCAATTCACGCTGGGATTTAATCGACATCGTGCGTTTAACTCGTGCACTGCGCCCCGAAGGCATTAACTGGCCGGTTGGTGATGACGGTCGCCCCAGTATTCGACTGGAATTGCTGACCAAAGAAAACGGCATCAGCCACGAAGCGGCGCATGATGCCATGTCCGATGTTTACGCCACCATCGCCATGGCGAAATTGATCAAGGAAAAACAGCCGCGACTTTTTGATTACATGTACGGCCTGCGCAAAAAGAACGAAGTCAGTAAATTGCTCAACCTGCGCACCCACGAAGCGGTGCTGCACGTTTCATCGATGTATTCCTCCGAACGTAATGCCATCGCCATGGTCATGCCGATCTGCCAGCACCCGACCAACAAAAACAGCATCATCGTTTATGATCTCAATCAGGAGCCAGACGACTTCATCAATGTCGATGCCGAAGAACTAGGCGCAAGGCTTTACACCAAAGCCAGTGAGTTACCCGAAGGCGTAAAACGCGTGCCACTGAAAGACGTACACATCAACAAGTGCCCGGTGATCGTGCCACTCAAAACCATGGATGCTGCAACCGCAGAACGACTGGAAATTGATATCGAAGCCTGCGAAGCAAACCGACAGATCATCCTCGAACAGATCGACATGCTCGCAGAAAAAACCCGACAGGTATTCGGCCACAGCGAATTCCCCGAAGTCACCGACCCCGATGCACAAATTTATTCTGGTGGTTTCTTCAGTGACACCGATTACGGCCGAATGGATCGCATAAGAAAAAGCAGCGCCGAAGAACTCAGCCAGCTTAATCTCACATTTGATGACCCGCGCCTGCCCGAAATGCTGTTCCGCTATCGCGCGAGAAATTATCCAGACTCACTTAGCAGTGAGGAAAAACAACGCTGGAACGAATACCGAAAAGAACGCTTCACCGATCCTGCGTTGAGTCCGCGTACGATGAACCGGTTTTTGGCGGATATAGAAGAACTGCAGAATGGTGATGCGGTGACAGGTTCTGAACTGGTGGTGCTTGAAGAATTGTTAGCTTATGCGGAGATGATTAAACTTTAAATCTTTTTCACCACAGAGACGCTGAGGGCGCAGAGAAAATCAAAATAGAACAAATCACAACGTCAATTAGGTTAGGCGTTTTTCCGTAACCCAATATCTATAGGACAGCAACCATATTAGGTGTCCTTAAAAACATTCAACCCAACCTGCGCGCTCGTTGCCACCATCAAATGCACAGGAATCGAAGAAAATAGAGCCACAAAATGGATTAGGTGGTTTTTTCATGCAAAGATCACGGAAAATTTCTACCTGAAACATTCGGCCGATTCAGAACAGCATCAAGTTTCCGTCTCTTGCATGAAGAATGCATCCCACGCCATCGACAGGCTCTCTTCAGATAGAGACGGTTTCCTGTTATCAAAGAGCGAGAAGTCAATGACCTTGTTGATCAACTCCTTTGGGTGGCTGGCCAATAGCTTCTTTTTGTTTGGCTTGTAGTGTTGCTGGATGAGGTAGTCGACAAACTTTTGTGAGAACTCAAGTCCATTAGTGATGCAATACTGTTTAAATATCTGGCTATACTCCTCTTCCGAGATATAACTGACGATGATCTTGTATCCCAGGCGTCGAAGAAACGCCTCATCCACCAGCTCCCTGGGCTCTATATTGGTTGAAAAGACCGGGATCACATCGAAGGGGATCTTTATCTTGTTTCCTGTGTGGAGTCCAAGGTAGTCGATGCCATTTTCCAAAGGCATAATCCAGCGGTTCAGCAGGAAATTCGAACTCATCTGCTGGCGTCCGAAATCGTCGATGAGAAATATCCCGCCGTTTGCCTTCATCTGTAGCGGCGCCTCATAGAAGCCTCTGTCGCGGTCAAAATTGAGATCCAGCATCTGCTGGGTAAGTTCTCCCGCGGCGACGATTACCGGGCGTTGGCAGATGACCCAACGTCTATCCAGGCGCGGATCTTGTGTACTCTGTTTATTGTCACTTTCTTCCTGCACTATCGGAGTAAAGTCATTGGAATCAAACAAACGAATAATCTGACCCTCAACCTCTATGGCATAGGGAATGGCAATATTATCCTGCAGCATCTCCTTCATCTTGCTGGCGATAAATGATTTGCCGGTACCGGCAGGGCCATAGAGAAAGATCGAGCTGCCACTGTTAAAGGCGGCCCCGATACTGTTAAGGATTTTCGGATTGATGACAACGTCTTTAAAGGCGAGATCCAGACTTTTTCGATCAACGATCTGGGATCTTATTGATTGAGCACTAACCTGCTTACAGTAGTCGCTATAGGTGACAGGGAGCTGGCCGCAGTAACTATTATCCTCCATGTGCTCATGCGCCACCTTGCGACCGCTCTCAGTTAACTTGTAACGCATAATGTCGCCAATCAGCTTACCATTTCTGTGGTAGGTCTCCACTAATGCACGGTTGCGAAGAAAGGCGATGGGCTTGTCGATGATGCTGACTGAAACGCCGAGCTTGTGAGCCAGCTCATCGGTGCGTAGCGTTCCGCTGTTATACAGGTGCTTGAGAATCATTTTATGCACCATCGTGTCATCCAGCCCCAAATCCTCCAGCCTGCTGGGTTCCATTGGAAAGTGGACCTGTGGTGCCGGTTTGCCGAAGTAGTCGAGTTTCTTGTGGCGTAGGTGGTATACAGGATTGTGCGGTTTACTCTCGCTTGCAGCCATGGTGTTACCCCATTTTTTCTGTTTTTCAGGATTTCTCAATTTTTATGGATATCTGTCAGCACTATAAGCTCACAAGCCATAATGGCAACCCCATTTCCAGGGCATGGACAGGAAACCAATAAAGTATAGTGACAATTCCCTTTGGTTCAATACTTCTTTCACATGCTGTGCTTTAGAATACACTGAGTAAAGGCAAAGAACTATCTGCTCTTGGTTCGCCGAGTCAAACCTTACATTCAGAATACCATACAAACATATAACACACTATTTAGTCAGATAGGGTGGGCACAAACTACGTGCACACCCTACAAAAACAAGATCCTTCTCTGCGGTTCAGGATGACAAAATACAAAGATAAACTCTATTATCGCTGCCCAAACAACTGCGTACCAACCCTGACCATGGTCGCGCCCTCTTCGATGGCAATGTCATAATCATTCGACATACCCATTGAGAGTTGGTCAAACTCTTTTAGATCAAACTGCTTTTGGCATTCATTTCGAAGTTCTCTTAAATCTGAAAAGGCTTTGCGAGTTTCTGTTTCATCAGCCTGTACGCCGATGGTCATCAAACCCCGCCACGCAAGATTGGGTAGATTAAGTTTCTGCAATTCTTCGAGCAGGGCTATTGTTTCACATCTGGATAAACCCGACTTACTCATCTCACCCGATACATTCACCTGTAACAAACAATTCAACACGCTATTGGGATTATGCTGCTGCATCGCCGCCGATAACTTCTGCGCGAGTTTTAAACTATCTACCGTATGTATCCACTGAAAATGTTCGGCGACCTGTTTTGATTTTTTAGATTGCAGATGACCGATGAAATGCCATTCAATATTTTGATGACCGGATTCTGCTAACTGAGAAATTTTTGTTAACGCATCCTGCACGGTGTTTTCGCCGAACACCGTTTGGCCGGCGGCGATTGCCTGCTCAACTTCGGACAGGGATCTGGTTTTGGAAACAGCAATTAGACAAACTTCATCAACAGCACGTCCGGCATCGATGCTCAATTGCCGGATGCGCTCATTGGTAAATCTCAAATTATCCGCGACATGACTCATTAAAAATTGAGCGCTTCTGGATTATTGCGAATAAGTAGAAAAGAAACGCCCGATTCGTTCGATAGCATTTCTCAGTTCGTCTTCTCTTGATAAGAACACGATTCTGAAATGGTCGGGTTCTGGCCAGTTAAAGGCGGTGCCCTGAACAATGAGAATTTTTTCCTGCAACAACAAATCCAGCACCATCTTTTCATCGTCTTTGATTTTGTGTACTGCCGGATCCATTTTAGCGAAAAGATACATCGCACCTTTAGGCTTAACACAACTGATACCAGGAATTTCGTTGACCAACTTCCAGGCCAGGTCACGTTGTTCACGCAGGCGGCCGCCCGGTGCGATCAATTCATTAATGCTTTGATAACCACCGAGGGCGGTTTGAATCGCGTGCTGCCCCGGCACATTAGGACACAAACGCATCGAGGCTAGTAATTCAATGCCTTCAATATAATCTTTAGCTTTTGACTTGGCGCCACTCAGCACCATCCAGCCAGCGCGGAAGCCTGCGACACGATAGGCTTTTGAAAGTCCGTTAAAGGTCACAAATAAAACATCATCAGCCAGTGAAGCGGTCGAAATATGCTCAGCATCATCGTAAAGAATTTTGTCGTAAATTTCGTCTGAGAAAATAATCAGATTGTGTTTACGCGCCAGCTCAATAATGGCATCGAGAACATCGAGTGGGTACAAAGCACCGGTCGGATTGTTCGGATTGATAATAACAATGCCGCGTGTATTTGATGTGATCTTGCGCTCCATATCTTCAAGATCCGGATACCAATCCGATTCTTCATCACACATATAATGTACTGGGTTACCGCCTGACAAACTAACTGAAGCGGTCCACAGAGGATAGTCCGGTGCGGGTATCAAAACTTCATCGCCATTATTCAGTAAGGCCTGCATGGCCATAACGATTAACTCACTAACGCCGTTACCCAAATAGATATCATCGATATCAACATCCTTGATACCCTTATGCTGACAATACTGCATCACCGCTTTACGTCCGGGAAAGACACCTTTTGCATCACTATACCCCTGGGAATCGCGTACGTTGTGAATCATATCCACGACGATTTCTTCAGGGGCTTCAAAACCAAAGGACGCGGGGTTGCCGATGTTCAGCTTAAGAATCTTGTGGCCATCTTCTTCCATGCTGCGTGCTTCGCGCAGCACCTGTCCACGAATTTCGTAACAAACGTTATCCAGCTTATGTGATTTTTTTATTGTTTTCATTGAGCAAAATCTTCTATCGACATCATCTAAAAAAATTAAATACCTTATAGACGGGAGTATATATGCTTCTCTGGCTAAAAGTGCTATCTGGTGGGGCTTATATATAAAAAAAGACAAAAAAAACCGGCGGGGAGCCGGTCAAAGGGAGAGTTGCTCAAGGGAGTCCACCCAGAGATGGCGAGAGCTATAACCTCGTATACACCTGATGCAAAAGAGGTTATAAAAAATGAAAAAATCATGCTTAGCTACAAACAGTTATAAGGATAATGATTCTCTTCTGTATATCAACGACAAATTGTTTACGGTTATTGAAAATATTCACGCAGTGCACGGTAAAGATAAAAAGCATCCCAGCGACCCGCTAATTCACGTATAGAATGCATGGCAAATGTGGGCACACCAACATCAATGGTACGCACTCCCAGTTCGCCGGCGGTAATCGGGCCAATGGTGCTACCGCAGGCCATATCCGAACGCACGACAAACGACTGCACCGGTACATCCGCTTCATCACAGATATAACGGAAGGCTGCGCTGGTTTCGCTGTTGGATGCATAACGTTGGCTGGCGTTTATTTTAATTACCGGCCCCTGATTCAATATCGGCCCGTGATTGTCATCATGTTTATCCGCATAGTTAGGATGGATACCATGAGCATTGTCCACTGAAATCATCATCGACTGATCCATGCTGCGGCTAAAGTTTTCTGATGATGAATATAAACGATCCAGCACTGATCTCAGGAAATTACCCTGCGCACCTGCTGCCGACATACTGCCGACTTCTTCGTGGTCATTACACACAAGCAAACAATTCTGTTTTGGATCTGCTTTTAGCAATGCCATTAATTCCGTGTAGCAACTGAGTAAATTATCCAGACGTGCGCTGGCGACAAAGTCCTGATGCAAACCGATCACGGCGGGTGCCTGTACGTCGTAGAAACTCAATTCATAATCCAGTACTTTTTCAATCTTTAGTTCTGGCTCCTGCTTTAACAACAGGCGTAGCAAAATATCACGGAAGTCTGGCTTATTATTACCTTCCGGCAGTTTCATTAAAATGGGTGGAATATCTGCCTGCTTATTGACCGTGCGCGCTTCATTAGCCTCACGATCAAGATGTATCGCCAGACTCGGGATGGTCGCAATAGCCAGCTCAAAATCAATCAGTACACTACCGACATCGCCATCTGGCGTAACATAATTAACCCGACCAGCCAGAGACAAATCACGATCAAACCACGGATTAAGCAAGACGCCGCCATAAACTTCCACACCCAGCTGGAAATAACAGTTTTTGCTAATCTCAGGATTTGGTTTCACTTTCAGGCAGGGACTATCAGTGTGCGCGCCCACCATACGAAAGCCGTGTTCAACGCGATCACTACCGAGGGTAAATGCAATAATTGAAGAATCATTGCGGGTGACATAAAACTTACCGGTCTGCGTTGCATCCAGCCCCCAGGCATCAGCCTCATTAAGTCGTTTGAAACCATTGCCATCCAGTATCACTGCCATTTGTTCAACCGCGTGGAACGGCGTCGGTGACGCTTGAACAAACGATAGTAAGCCTTCGATAAATTCTGAATCTTGCATTTTAAACACCCATTTTAAATAACTTAATTAACTCAGTTTATACAACGTCCGTTGCTCAAAGCCGGTGACAATTTGTTTCACACCGGCCAGTTCTGCATCTAGCTGAACACTGCCGGTATCGAGCAACAACGGTCGCCCCTGTAAAGAACGTAACTTTTCATTAGTAGCTATCACTATGATATTCCTACTACCCACTTTTGCAATCACTGCAGGGCTAAATTGCTGGTTGCCACGACCAAAAACATGACCCTGCCCGCCAATTGCAGTCACCACTATTTTTGCGACTCGATCTTTATGCAACTCATCATCGAGCAAGACCAGCATAGCAACCTCGTCAACATCACTGGCGATCAGTTCACGATTTAGGACCACATCGACGCCCAGCAAACTATTCTCTAATCCCAGCTCATCCATCACCGCCGCCGTGGTTGTACCAGCACCAATAAAATACAGCACGTCATTTTCCATATTCTCAACGACATCACTGGCAATATCCTGAACTGCAATTACCTCGTGATTAACACCACCCTGCTTCATCGCCTGCATACGTGCATCATCCACCGGCACCGACAAATAACCGTAGCAACTAGCCGAAACTTTGCCTTCACGATAATCCTGTTCATTCAGATCCATCACCTCAGCCTGCTTCAGCGCTAGCGGCTCACCCTGCTCGAGCATCGCCACCAGCTCACCGGCACGCGAAGGTGTCACTGCATAGACCGCTGAATGAATTTTGCAGCCAGCAGGAATTCCAAGCACCGGTAGACTTCCAACCTGACCGTTTTTATTCAAGGCATCCAGTACATCACGGGCTGTACCATCGCCACCGGCAAATATCAGCAGGTCGATATTGTTTTCACAGAGTTTGAGCACGGCTTCACAGGTGTCATTGGCTGTGGTTTCTGACGAGGTTTGCATGACGACTTCATGGGCTACGCCTGCCTGCTCAAGCACATTTGCACCCATAGCACCACTGACGGTCAGTACCGGTTGGATAATCACATCCGCCAGCTTTTCAAGCGCGAGCAAAACACGTTCACCCGCTTTAGGCTTTGCACCCTGCGCCAACGCCTGCTCGACAATTTCACGACCATCACTACCCTTGAGGCCGACCGTGCCGCCAATGCCTGCCATCGGATTGATGATTAAACCCAGCTTCATGAATACCGCTTAATTCAATTTAATAAAAGCGACATTCTAGCCGCCCCAGCGTGTGCAGGCTATGGCGTAGCGATGGTAGAATGCGGTCTTATTAATAAATTTAAGAACCGTGATCATGGAATTCCCTAACGCCTATCAACCCAGAAGAACCTCTCTCGCCGTCGATATCGATGGTGTTATCGTCGGCGGCACTGCGCCGATAGTCGTTCAATCCATGACCAATACCGACACCGCTGACGTACAGGCCACCACTGCCCAGATCATTGAGCTGGCTGATGCAGGTTCTGAGCTGGTGCGCATTACCGTCAATGATAATAATGCCGCTGCCGCCGTTGCTAAAATTCGCGATGTGCTGGATAAGAAAAATTACAGCACGCCAATCATTGGCGATTTTCATTTCAATGGTCATAAACTGCTGAACGATAATCCTGAATGCGGTGCCGCACTGGCCAAATATCGCATCAACCCCGGCAACGTCGGTCGTGGTGCAAAACGCGACAGCCAGTTTGCTACCATGATTGAGCACGCCATAAAAAATAATAAAGCCGTACGCATTGGCGTCAACTGGGGCAGCATGGATCAGGCGCTACTCGCCAAACTAATGGACGAAAATGCACAACTGGATGAACCGCATGATGCCCACAACGTCATGCTGGAAACGGTCATCCGCTCTGCCATCGACAGCGCCAAAGCTGCTGAAGCACTCGGCCTGCACAAAAATAAAATTATCCTGTCCTGCAAAATGAGCGTGGTCAAAGATCTGGTTACGGTATATCGCTCACTGGCAGAACGCAGTTACTACGCCTTACATCTCGGCCTCACCGAAGCAGGTATCGGCTCCAAGGGCATCGTCGCCTCCACCGCCGCACTCAGCATGTTGTTGCACGATGGTATCGGCGACACCATCCGTGTTTCGTTAACACCCGAACCCGGCGCCGAGCGCAGTAAAGAAGTGGTAGTCGGACAGGAAATTCTACAAACCATGGGGCTACGTTCATTCGTGCCACTGGTCACCGCCTGCCCCGGCTGCGGCCGAACTACCAGTGATTTCTTCCAGAAACTGGCGGGTGACGTGCAAGATTATTTACGCCAGCAAATGCCGACATGGAAAGACCAGTACCAGGGCGTGGCAGAAATGAGCGTCGCTGTCATGGGTTGTGTGGTCAACGGCCCCGGCGAAAGCAAACACGCCAACATCGGTATCAGTTTACCCGGCAGTGGAGAAACACCGGTGGCACCGGTTTATGAAGACGGTGAAAAAACCGTCACGCTCAAAGGCGACAACATTGCTGATGAGTTTCAGAAACTAATTGATAGTTATGTTGAAAGATCTTATTCAAAAAGATAGCATTCTAAAAAAATCACAAAATAGCGACACTCGGAAATAACCCCTTACTTACCATGCGACAAACTGCATGCACTGAACTCTTATAACCCAAGGTTAATATGAAAATTCATAGATTGATAATAGTGTCGCTAGGCTTATTGCAGCCTTTATTTGTCCAGGCGAATACGGATGAAAGACTGGAACATTTTCTTTCCTTAAGCCTGGAAGAGTTAGTCAGCCTCGAAACCACCATCGCGACTAACGAAAAACACACCATTTCTAAATCGCCCGCGGTAGTTACACTTATTACGAAGGATGACATCAAGGCCACCGGTGCAACTAATCTAATCGATGTTCTGGAAGGTGTACCGGGCATTCATATCAGAAACCACCATTTTGCATTCAGGCCGCTGATACATTTTCGCGGTGCTGCTGCCACTCAGACACTACTGATGGTGAACGGCACCCCTATGAAAGACCTGATGTGGGGATTCGGTATTTTCTGGAAAGGCCTGCCAACCAGCATGATTGAGCGTATAGAAATCATCCGCGGCCCCGGCTCGGCCCTGTTCGGCTCAGATGCCTCTGCCGGTGTCATCAATGTTATTACCAAAACCGCGGGCAAAATCGAGGATTCTGAAGTTGGCGTGAGAGCCGGTAGTTTTAATACCAAAACTGCCTGGATGCAGCACGGAGATAACTGGAACGGTTTCGACGTGGCATTAACTGCAGAATTATTCAGCACCGATGGTCA
>JAGLQT010000017.1 GCA_023136715.1 Gammaproteobacteria bacterium
TTGCCGCCATCTTTGTCGCACTGGCATTTTCCATGTTCGGCTTCTACGAATTACAGATGCCCGCTTCGGTGCAAAATCGCCTGGCACAAATCAGCAATAACCAGCGCGGTGGCACGCTCCTGGGCACGGCCATTATGGGCTTTCTGTCGGCGCTGATTGTTGGCCCCTGCGTGACAGCCCCGCTGGTCGGCGCACTCATCTATATAGCTGAAACCGGTGATGCAGTACTCGGCGGCATGGCACTGTTTTCGCTGAGTATGGGCATGGGCGCACCGCTGCTGGTGCTGGGCGCTTCCGCTGGAAAATTACTGCCCAAAGCAGGCGCATGGATGGAAACCACCAAAGCCGTATTTGGCGTGATGCTTTTGGGTTTAGGTATCTGGTTGCTAGAACGCGTAGCACCCGCCGCTGCCACTATGACGCTGTGGGCTGCGCTGCTAATCATCTCGGCTATTTATATGGGCGCCTTGACCACGCTAAACAAGGGCGAGTCGGGCTGGCATAAATTATGGAAAGGCCTGGGGATTTTACTACTAATTTACGGCATCGCTATCTTCATTGGCATGATGACTGGCAACAGGAATATTTTTCAACCACTGCAAGGCCTGAGTAATCCTGCTTCATCGGTGTCGGCACAAAGCACTTCTAACCAGCAAACATCACATCTCAATTTTAAGCAGATCAAGGGCGTTGAAGGTTTGAAGACTGCGCTGGCCGAGGCAAAAGCACAGAACAAGGCGGTGATGCTTGATTTTTATGCCGACTGGTGTGTCTCCTGCAAGGAGATGGAAGTGCTGACTTTTTCTGATCAGGCAGTGCAGCAGGCACTGGCTGGCGTAATACTACTGCAGGCCGATGTCACACCTAACGATGATAAAGACCGAGCCTTATATAAACACTTTGGTATTATTGGCCCACCTTCTATTATGTTTTTTAACCGGGAAGGCGATGAGCTGAAAAACTTTCGTGTAGTTGGTTACAAGAATGCAGAACAGTTCGTCCAGCACATTCAACGTAGCTCTATTAAATAATGCTTAGTTCAAAAAAAGTTCTACCGATCCTGGTGATCCTCTTTATCTCGACAATTACGAGCTATGCGGTGCAACGTTATCTTGAACAAGATGCGATTAATATTCCACAGCAGGCTTTAATGCAGTCTGAACTGGCTGATGGGCAAACTTTAATACGACCTGAATTTGCGATGGCCGATATTGATGGTCAAACTAGAAATATTAAAGACTGGGATGGTAAAGTTATCTTGCTGAATTTCTGGGCCACCTGGTGCCCACCCTGTTTGAAAGAAATTCCAGACTTCATTGAACTGCAGGAAAAATATGGTGAGCAGGGCTTCCAGGTAATTGGTATCGCGGTTGATAATGAAGAAGCCGTTCGCGAGTATATGAATGGAGTAAAAATCAATTACCCTATTATGGTTTCTGAATTTGATGCTATCGAGCTTTCCAGCCGTTACGGTAACCGCATGGGCGCGCTTCCATACTCCGTTATCATCAATCGCGAAAGTGAAATTAGCGACATGATCATGGGAGAACTCAGCAAGATCAGGGCAGAAAAATTATTAGCGAACCTAAGTATAAAACTCTAATTGTGCGCAAGTTCACGGAACTCACCTTTATTTCACAATAAATTCGTCGAAATAGTGGACAAATCCACGTCTTTTATGCAGAATTCCTAATATCTGCTAATACTAGGCCACTAAGAATAAAAAAATGCCCGATCTGCTCGTCATCAATGGTCCTAATCTGAACTTATTAGGTACGCGTGAACCAGAACATTACGGTTCTGAGACGCTAGATGATATCAACCAAAAACTGCAATCTCAAGCTGCTGAACAGGGCTTTAGTCTTGAGTGCTTCCAGAGTAATTCAGAAGTCGAGCTGATTGAAAAAATACACCAAACAAAAGATAGCGGCGTAAGGTTTATTTTAATAAACCCTGCGGCATTCACACATACAAGTGTAGCGTTGCGTGATGCATTAAGTGGAGTTGGAATTCCTTTTATAGAAATCCATCTCTCCAATGTCCATGCCCGTGAAGCATTCCGTGAACACTCTTATTTCTCCGACATTGCTGTTGGCGTTATATCAGGTCTCGGTGCCACCGGTTATGAACTTGCATTGCAGGCTGCGTTACAACAACTTACTAGAGGTTGATCCTGATGGACATTCGCAAAGTTAAAAAATTAATTGAATTATTGGAAGAATCCGGCATTGCCGAGATTGAAATTAACGAGGGTGAAGAATCCGTTCGCATTTCTCGTTACGGCTCAGGATCAGCTCCAGCTGCACCGGTGCAATATGCTGCAGCTCCTGTAGCCGCCCCAGCACCAGCTGCGGCAGCTCCTGCCGCTGAGGAAAGCAGTGCCGATGCAATACCTAGCGGTCACTCTGTTGATTCACCGATGGTCGGCACTTATTACTCAGCCGCTTCTCCAGGCGCCAAGAATTTCATCAATATTGGTGATTCAGTTGCTGAAGGTGATACCGTCTGTATCATTGAAGCGATGAAAATTCTTAACCAGATTGAAGCCGATAAATCCGGCGTGGTTAAAGCGATTCTTGTTGAAAATGGTCAGCCTGTTGAATTTGGCCAGCCTCTCGTTATCATCGAGTAATATTTATTATGTTAGCTAAAGTTGTTATCGCTAATCGCGGTGAAATTGCACTGCGTATTCTACGAGCCTGTCGTGAACTCGGCATCAAAACCGTTGCCGTTCATTCAGAAGCTGACCGTGATCTTAAACACGTTCGCCTTGCTGATGAATCTGTCTGTATCGGCCCGGCTCCATCCGACAAAAGTTACTTAAACGTGCCCGCTATTATTAGCGCCGCCGAAGTCACCGATGCAGTAGGCATTCACCCGGGCTATGGTTTCCTTTCTGAAAACGCGGACTTTGCTGAACGTGTTGAAGACAGTGGTTTTGTTTTCATCGGCCCTAAAGCAGAATCCATTCGCATCATGGGTGACAAGGTTGCCGCGATTAAAGCCATGCAGGATGCAGGTGTACCTTGCGTGCCCGGCTCCGATGGCCCGCTCGGTGATGATACAGAAACCAACCTAAAACTCGCTAAAAAAATCGGTTACCCAATCATTATTAAAGCCGCTGGTGGCGGCGGTGGACGCGGCATGCGCGTGGTGCATTCTGAAGCTACATTATTGAATTCTGTTGCGCTCACCAAACAGGAAGCGGGACAGTTCTTCGGTAATGACGTGGTCTACATGGAAAAATATTTAGAGACACCGCGTCACGTAGAAATACAGGTGCTTTCTGATGGCCAGGGTAATGCTATTCATCTGGCTGAACGTGATTGCTCTATGCAGCGCAGAAACCAGAAAGTTGTAGAGGAAGCACCCGCTCCCGGTATCTCGGAAAAGCTACGCAACGAAATTGGTCAACGCTGTGTTGATGCCTGCATTAAAATTAATTACCGAGGCGCTGGCACCTTTGAGTTCCTGTTTCAGGACGATGAATTTTATTTCATTGAAATGAACACACGTGTACAGGTTGAACATCCGGTTACTGAAATGATCACCGGTGTCGATATCATCAAGGAGCAACTGTATATCGCTTCGGGTGAAAAACTGCGTTACAAACAGAGCGACATCAAGGTAACTGGTCACGCTATCGAATGTCGTCTTAATGCTGAAGATGCGCGCACTTTCATGCCGTCACCCGGCAAGATCGAACGTTATCATGCTCCCGGCGGCCCAGGCATTCGTGTTGATACACACATTTATGCTGGCTACAGCGTGCCTCCTCATTACGATTCGATGATTGGAAAACTGATTGCTTATGGTAATGACCGAGATATCGCCATTGCTCGTATGCAGGGTGCGCTAGATGAAATCAGCATCACTGGCATTAGAACCAATATTGATTTGCATAAAGACATTCTGGGAGACGCCGCATTTCAGGCGGGTGGTACCAACATCCACTACCTGGAAAAGAAACTGGGTATCGATTAAAAAAATGGCCAGCAACTGCTGGCCATTTTTTTACCTGAATTACAGACGGGTAATTTGATAACCTGCATTCTGCAACAAGTGTACAATACCTTTTTCACCAATCAAATGTCCTGTACCTACGACTACAAAATACTGCCCCTTCTGTTTTAAATAATTTTTAATTGAAGCAGCCATTTTAATATTCCGCTGAAAATACAAACGCTCATACAGAGAAATGATTGCCGCATTTTCATTTTCTATATCTTCAAACAATAAATGATACATGGCTTTTTCATCGCCCTGCTTCCACGAATTGACCAACGCATCCATTTCTTCTCCTACCATTTCAAGAGAATGAAACGAATCCTGCAACAACAAATCAGGATCTTCAATATCAAGAAATATTCTTAGCTGTTCATCCATTGTTTCTAGCGCAATAATTTTCTTATCTTTTTTTATTTTATTTAAAAAATGTGAATCAATACCCTGCTCTGGCTTCAAGCCTGTCTGCTGCGCCTGTATCGCTGCCAAAGTAAGCACGACTATACCGGGCTTTTGCCTTTCTACTAAAGCAGGGGGGATAGCCAGTTCCTTCAAATACAGCTGAAGTTGTTGATAAGTCTTTTCTGACAAATTATTTTTAAGCGTTTCATCCCCCGAATATGAACCTTCGCTCTGCATTAAATTCTGAAACCGCTCCATTGCCCCTTTTTCATTACTATCGATTTCTACCACTAAATTTTCTGATGCATCAAAGGCTCGCTCAATTTCTTCACGCAAAGGATAAAAACTTTCATCGGCAAAATGTATCGAACCTAACAGGTATACCGTAGCTAGCTTAGAATCAACACGCCAAAAAAAAGCCCTGTCTTCACTCGCAATAAGCTGGAAGCTAAATACCGCATAGATAAGTACACCGACAATGAACTGTTTAATCATCTTTGTTTTTTAGCTTTAAAGCTAACTCATACAGTTCGTTTTTATTGATACCGGTAATACGTGAAGCAATTTTTGACGCCTGTTTAACGGGAAGCTCGTCTACCAGTGCCGCCAATATTTCATCACGCAGTGGATGCGCTGACTTCTCTTTAATACTACCTGCCACTACCAGTACAATCTCGCCCTTACGCTGCATTGCATCTTCGGACACCCATACGCACAACTCATCCAGCGTTGCCTTTCGAATGGTTTCATACGTTTTTGTTATCTCGCGTGCGAAAGTCGCCTGTCGCTGCTCACCAAATACTGTTCTCATATCCATCAGTGTCTCAATGATCCGGTGACAGGAAACATAAAAAACCATGGTACGTGCCTCATCCTTGAGCGGCTGCAGATAACTCAGCCGAGCCGCATGCTTGGCCGGGGGGAAGCCTTCAAAGCTAAAGCGATCCGTTGCCAGACCAGCCACACTCATGGCGGCAATGGCTGCGCAGGCGCCCGGTACCGGCACCACTTTAATACCATGTTGATGCACCTGCTCTAACAGACGATAACCGGGATCACTGACCAGCGGCGTGCCCGCATCAGAGATCACGGCAATGGAATCACCCTGCTGCAAGCGAGCGACCAAACGCTCTGCCTGATATTCTTCATTGTGTTCGTGGTAAGCCTGCATACGCGTCGATACCCCCAGATGACTCAGTAGGCGCTTACTGTGCCGGGTATCCTCGGCAGCAATTAAGTCAACAGCCTTGAGCGTCTCGACCGCGCGCGGGCTGATATCACCCAGGTTCCCTATAGGTGTGGCCACCATATAAAGTGTTCCACTACCCTCTACAACACCTTTTTCAGACGAATTTTCGATTGACACGGTTAATCCTGATAAACATACTTATTTGCATGTAATAGTAACGGATTCAGCGACTAGCTCGCACTGATTATTCACTCATTCTGCTGTTAGTTTCTGATAAGCTGGCAAACTAATATACAGCTAATACACTGAACAACAACCTTGAATACTTTGCTGCCAACAATTTCGCCTAAATATCTCACACTCCTATTTATCAGCTTACTGAGCGCCTGTAGTGTCACGCCCGATAAAGTCGATAAAAGCATAGATGACCTTATCTCGGATGCTGTACGCAACCAGACAATAGAAGAAAGCTTAGATGGCACACAGGAAACCCCCGAACACTATATAAAACTCGCTAGCGAAAGCACTGGTGAGACTCAACATAAATACCTCATCAAAGCCGCGGAGTTACTCTATCAACGCGGCGATATTTCTTCTGCGCAAGATCAGCTAGAGAACATCAACGCTGATGCAATTGCTGATTCACGCCAAATTCAAATTCAGCTACTGGCTGCAAAAATAGCCCTGGCCAACCACAATCCAGCTCAGGCCATCGAGTTACTGCCAAAACAAACAAGGATGACTATTGCCCAATTTATTGAAGTCGGTGAAATTCGTGCTGAGGCTCATATTGCCATGGGCTTCCTATTGGAAGCGATTAAAACACGCATACAAATTGATACTTATTATAAAGACGATGAACAACGTGAAAAAAATCACACTGCTATCTGGGCAGCACTCAATGCTTTACCCTCTGTCGTATTAAATAAGCTTAGATCAAGCAATCAAACCTTACAGGGCTGGCTTGAGCTAGCGACAATCGTACGCACAGCTCAAATCGATAATCGTGAATTGCATATAAACATCCTGGACTGGGGCACTGACTTCCCTGAGCATCCTGTTGGCAATGCATTCATTAGCAAGTTATTAAAAGAACATCTCAATGTACAAACTGAAGATCATATTATTGCCGTTTTATTGCCACTACAGGGCCCTTATCAAGCCATTACAGAAGCCATAAAAAGTGGTTTTCTGAGTGCCTATTATGCAGATAACAAACACGGACATAAGTCCACTATTCGCTTCTACGATACCAGTGTAAAAGATCTGGACTTTATGGCCCTGTATAAAAAAGTGGTACAGGAGGGCGCTGACTATATCGTTGGCCCAATCGACAAATCCATCATTAATCAGATAACACTATTAAACGAAATTGGCAGCGAATTTGAAGTTCCCGTACTCACCCTAAACTATGCAGAAGATTCTTCAAGCACAGCTAATAATATGTATCAGTTCGGATTACTGCCCGAAGATGAAGCACGCCAGGCCGCTGAGCTAGCTATACGCCAAAACAAAACCAGGGCAGCCATACTGGTACCAGATAGTCTATGGGGACAACGATTAAAAAAAGCTTTTCAACAGCGTTATACAGAGCTCGGTGGTAACGTACTCTCAGCGCAGTTTTTTAATGACAAAATTGATGATTACGGTCAACCAATCAAACAGCTGCTAAACCTGCAACACAGCAATAGCCGCCGCAAAGACATACAAAACCTGCTCGGCACCGAGCTCAAGTACACACCATACCGCCGACAGGACATTGATATGATCTTTTTAGCAGCAACATCTCGCTCTGCGAGAAGCATCATGCCGGCACTCAAATTCCACCATGCTGGTGATATACCTGTTTATTCAACCTCGCATGTTTACACCGGCAATAAAAATAAATCGGCCGACCTTGATCTCAATGGCCTAACCTTCTGCGACTTGCCATGGACACTAATCGCCGATAATCAATTAAATGAAACCTTTAACAAAAACTGGCCTGAACAACAAAACTATACTCGCCTGTTTGCCTTAGGTATCGATAGCTATCATATTCTTTATAATCTAAATCTATTATCCAAATATGAGTATGCTCGTTTTTCCGGTCAAACCGGCAATATTTATATGGACGAAAATAACCATTTGCATCGGGAACTACTCTGGGCCAAATTCAAAAAAGGCTCAGCTAATTACATCAACACCACCATTGCCCCCAAAAAAGCCCGACCATCGATTGAAGCAGACCAGTCATAGCATAGGTCAGCAGGCAGAAAATGCCTGCTGCGAATACCTCAAGCAACAGGGACTCAAACTTGTTGCCAAAAACTATCGCGGACATAGGGGCGAAATTGATATTATTATGCAAGACGGCAATACACTGGTATTCGTGGAAGTCCGTTTCAGAAAAAACAGCTTCTATGGTAGTGGACTGGAAAGTGTCAACATTCAAAAGCAACAGCGTATTTTGAATACAGCAGAACAGTATCTGCAAAATGAAACAAAGTTAAAAAACGGTCGTATTGATGTTGTCGCCATGTCCCAAAAGCTTCAAAATGAGCAGACTGAAGACAATTACAGCTTCGAGTGGATAAAAAACGCCTTTTAAAACGGTAATATGAAACAATTATGGATTTAATTAAGCGAATAAATCAGAATTTTCAGGACAGCATCAGCACCAAACAAATTGCCGCTGAAATCCTGGCCGAGCCAATTGCCAGTGCGGCACAGGCCATGACACAGTGCATACTGAGTGGTGGCAAGATTCTCTCCTGCGGTAATGGCGGATCTGCAGGTGATGCCCAGCACTTTTCCTCAGAAATGCTCAATCGTTTTGAAATGGAAAGACCGGGGCTTGCCGCCATGGCACTGACTACTGACAGCTCAACCATCACTTCAATTGCCAACGATTACAGCTACGAACAAATTTTTTCTAAGCAAGTCACCGCGCTTGGGCAGCATGGCGACATATTGTTGGCCATTAGTACCAGTGGAAACTCAGTGAACGTAAACAAAGCTGTCCTGGCCGCGCATGAGCGTGACATGCTGGTTGTTGCTTTAAGTGGAAAACAGGGCGGTGAACTTACTTCGATACTCTCGCCCAGTGATGTGGAAATTCGTGTACCCAGCGATTCAACGGCACGCATTCAGGAAGTACACCTGCTTGCTATACACTGCCTGTGCGATCTGATCGACTACCAGCTTGGCTTAGCTAACTAAACACAAAAACTCGGTCATACCAGCGCGCGCAATATAAAGCTGTATGCGTTCTCCTGTTCACCAGAAGAACGCATATACATAATCAGCCTACCTGTATGGATAACCATATTGCCCATAAGGCACGTTATGTGGACCTGAGTATGGAGCATTATTGTAATAAGGTGGATTAACAGGTTGCGCAATACCATTGTAATACGAACCTGGATTTTGCGGATAAGCAGGAGCCTGGTTAGACTGATATGGATTCATGCCTGGGTTAGCCATATAGCCAGGCTGGTTTGGAGCTCTGTTATACGACATATCTGCAGAACGTTTCGCCCATTCCTGCTGATACTTTTCCTGCTCCTGCTGCATCAACGCCTGTTGATCTTTCACCCACTGAGGTGGCTCGGATGGATTTCTATTGACCGCACTTTGCTTCTCAAATTCAGCACGGCGCTGTTCCATTTTCGCCTGTCTATCCTTCACCCACTGAGGTGGTTCAGATGAACTTCTATTGGCAGCAGCATAATCCGTATTATACTTTTCAAATTCTGAGCGACGTTTTTCCATCTCGGCACGCCGTTGCTCTAACCACTCAGTCTCCTGAGCACTGTTCACACCTGCAGCAGATGGGGAAGCGGGTATTTGTTGATGTGCGTAGAAATTATTCGACCCCTTATTTCCTGCATCATTAGACAATGATATGGGATTGTTTAATTGTTGAGGTATAGCAATATAGGCGACTATTGCGGCCGTTGGAATAGCCACTATCATTGCCATTATCAAAGTCATCAATCTATTAGGCCCTACTCCAGCAGGCTTTTCGCCTGAGTCCATCACAGCCTCTGTTTCCAGTTTTTTAGTACTTTTCTTTGTTTTCGCATCATCAACGCTGGCATTTTTCTCACTATTAGCCGCATCTTCTTTTTTAGTAGCCATTTATGTTGCTCCTGTCATTTTCTATTATGCTATTTACCAGGGTGTATACGAGTTCATGAATTGCATCGGCCTTGAGACACTGTTATTGAGGACAGCTATGTCATGACTCATTTTATTCGCTGATATACTCATATTTCTCACATACCCATTCATTTCCTGTATGGTCAGCGTTTGCCTTTCCATATTAACCACAACCGCCTGCATAGTATGGTTAATCGATTTCATCTCACTGGCAATTGATCCCACATCTTCTGTAAGACTGTAAATCAGGAAGAAACCGTATGCCGCCAGAATAATAAAAGCAAACATAGCAGGAAAAACGATCATTTCCCATCGACGCGTACTAGCAGTGAATGTCTTCGTCAGCTCATTCAAGCTTTCGCTCAAAACATGCTCAACACTGTCCTTTATAGTGTCGTCATAATAACCAAACATGGACAATTTCTTATCACAGCGATTGGGGTCATTAGGGCAAGTATCAGGGTCACCGGTGCAACCTTCAATGCCAGGCTCGCACTCAATAGACTCGATAATTATATCTCTTACATTTTTTATTTTCTTAGTCTTATGCACTACTTCGTCAGACATCGTCTTTACCACTCATGTAATTCAATAAAAATATCAGCCAGATATTTTATTTTTAAGTTTTTCTGCGCTTTCCGTGTCCAGACCTTGAATAACCCTTAATAAATAATCGATCCGATTACTCACCTGGTCATTATTTTTCTGCGCTAACAAACGAATCGCTGCTTCATAGTAGGCCTCACCAGCCAGCTTCCACTTGCCTTGAGTATAATAAACGTTCCCTAACTCACCATAAACGTCAGGGTCGCCAGCATCAATACTCGCCAGCTCCAAATAAAGCTTTTCAGAACCTTGTATATTTCCGTTCCAGAATAACTTTCTTGCATCCTCAATAACTTGTTTTGTATCAACCGCGGATGCATCTTCTACTGATACAACAGCAATTTCTTTTGAATCAGTTAAGTTACTGTCTTTTTGTACAGGCAAAGCGGAACTAATTTCATCATTGCGCTGCAACACTGGCTCAGCAACAGGTGCTGACTTATTCATATCAAATAGCGTATCAACTTTTTGATTAATCATATTGACTGCCTCAGAAAGTGTCTCGATCAAAGCCTGCTCACCCTCTGATTTCACTTCTTCATCAGTAGAATTCAATTCAGCCGCTGCATCATTTCCCTTAACCTGAGCAACCACTTCTTTACTATCTATCAATTCATCATTTTTAACGACATCAACTTCGATAGACTCGCATTCAGCTTGCACAACATTCTTTAACTCAATATCGTTATTTACGTGTGAAGGAATTTCAATCTCAAATTGTTCTTCCGCATAAACCAGTGCCTGATCAATATATTGATTAACATTTGAGTGAAAAATTATCGATCTAAAATAGACCAATGCTGCAAGCATGCAAAGAAACACTATCAGTTCCAATGGCTTTATTAAGTATTTTAAAATCTTCATCTTTAATGCCTCGTATCTAATTCGTTAAGCTCGGATAAAGAGCTTGCGCGAATCTTTCAAACTCTTCTGCACTTTTGCTCTTTTCTGAAAGTTCAAATATTGAAAGACCTTCACTAAATGTGCGTCTAAAGTTTGTTCTTTGACAGAGCCTGTTAGGAATCACCCTGAATTTTTCCAACATTTCTAGAGCTTCCTCAGCCTCATCCGACTCTCTCACGGCATGATGTGTATCGGCTCTATTAATAAATGCAATCAACTCGGGATGCTTATCATCACCACAGGCATCACTAATAATCTGCAAAAATCTCTGCGTCGCCCAAACATCGGGCTGACTGGGCTGAACGGGTACGATCACACGATCAGCTGCACTAATAGCCGTTTTCATAGCATCCATATTACCCGCGCCCACATCCACTAAAACATGACACGAATGATCGCTTAGCTTCTCACTAACGCTAACTCCATCGATGACATTCACTTCCAGTGTCGGTGTTGTACCATCCTCTTCCCTAACACGTGACACATCTTTAAGTGTTTGCTGTGGATCGAGATCATAGGCAATAACTTCTTCACCCTTCATCTTCAACCAGATAGCAAGGTTGAATGTAACCGTGCTTTTCCCTGAGCCACCTTTAAGGTTTGCAATAACCGTTATCACTTCATCCTACCTGTTCCTATATTCAGGATACGCAGCTGGCTGGAATTCTATTTTTTTATAATCGTCTGGCACAGTAAACAAATCTTTAGCTTGCTCAGATATTTTTATATTCTTTAGCTCTCGAACATAGCCACCTGGCAGCTCTTCCTTTATAGCAATTTTCAGACCTGAGTCATACCACTGATATGACTTGGCACTTTTACCGTCTGGGCGACTCAATGAACGCTCCCATTTTTCAGTATCTCGTCCATTAACTTTTTCTTTTTTTATCATCTTTAATTCTGCAACCGAGCCGTCTGGAAAAAACTCCCTGATGGCAAGTTTTCTCTTTACATCTATCCAGTGCAGAGTACGTAATTTTCTACCGTTATTTTCCGAAATGATTTGCCATTTCTCTGTTTTATAGCCGGAAATATCTTCAACACCCAGCTTTTCACATACGGCATTTGATATTTGATCACATGGAGAACCGCTGCTCTTGGTCTCGCTCTGATGATCAACAATCCTTTCCTTGTATGATTTCAAGGAATCATTAATAAGTATTGTTCTACCCTTATCAGGATAAACAATTTCGACAATATTTTGACCATTAATCACTGTTTCACTTCTGACCGCTTCTTTACCAACAAATAATTTAGTTTGTTTGACGATCTGTTGTGGAGCACTGATAACGGCATCAGCTGAAAATTCAATAGTTTTTGACTCGGCATATGCATAGCTGCTTGTTAATACTGCACAAGCTATAACAGTCAGTTTTTTTAAAGCACCCATAACATCACCGCTTACATTTCATATTGTTTTTCAAGCTGAGTTTGTCACGTCCCTGTGAACACTCATATATCACTTAACGACTATTGAGCAGGTGCTGGTGCAGGTGCTGGCGCGCCTTGAGGAGCATACCCGTAGCCTGGGCCATAACCACCATAACCTCGATTATAACCACCATAACCACTGTTATAGTTATTACGACCATAGTAATCGCCATAACCATTACCGTAACCACTGCCACGAGCATTTGAATTGCCGCTCATGTTAAAGCCGAAGTTACCATCGCCAAGGAAATCGCCCATGCCATTGC
>JAGLQT010000170.1 GCA_023136715.1 Gammaproteobacteria bacterium
GTGTTTTGTAATCCCTCTGTCAGCCCACTCAAACACCCAAAGACAAATAAACCTTCCCATCCTCAATCTTCACTGGAAAGGTATTCGCACAACCTTCATCTGGAGCTAGCGCATTGCCACTGGCCAGATCAATCTTCCAGTTATGTAATGGGCAGGTTACTGATGTGCCGTGCACGATGCCTTCAGACAATGGTCCACCTTTATGCGGGCAGGCATTTTTAATCGCAAACACCTGGTCATCTGCGGTACGAAACACGGCCACTTGCATATCATCCGTATCTACCACTCTTGAACCTAATACAGGTATATCTTCCAGTGCTACAACTTCAGTCCAGTTACTCATTATGAAATCTCCAATACTTGCTCTTCGCTACGGTTTTCAACCTGTAACTTCAATGGTGTAAATTCGTGTGCAGCTTCACCTTCAGCACGCGCTTTCCATGGGTCAATCTGTGCATACTTCTGACCAAGCTTGAATCGCTCCACTAATTCTTTACGCTCAACTTCATCATTCAGTAAACGATCTTTGATACTGCTCAGGCCAACACGTTCCACCCACGGTGCGGTACGTTCAAGGTAATGTGCCTCTTCGCGATACATCTGACAGAAGGCACCGCAGTATTCGAGTACTTCTTCTTCGGTTTCAACTTTTGTCAGTAAATCAGTAACACGAACTTTAATACCACCGTTGCCACCGATTAATAATTCATAACCAGACTCAACCGCGACCACACCAAAATCTTTGATCGTGGCTTCGGCACAGTTACGCGGACAGCCTGACACTGCGAGTTTAAATTTATGCGGCATCCACGAACCCCAGGTCAGGTCTTCCAGTTTCACACCCAGGCCTGTTGAGTCCTGAGTACCAAAACGACACCATTTTTTACCAGCACAGGTTTTCACCGTGCGCATGGCTTTACCGTAAGCATGACCAGAAACAAAACCGGCAGCTGACAAATCTTTCCACATTGGCGGCAAATCTTCTTTTTTAACGCCGAATAAATCGATACGCTGACCGCCGGTAACTTTCATTTCCGGTACATCGTATTTATCGCAAACATCGGCAATCGCGCGTAACTCATTGGGCTTGACCAGCCCACCGAACATTCTTGGTACGACTGAGTAAGTACCGTCTTTTTGAATGTTGCCGTGGGCACGTTCATTAATAAAACGCGACTGAGCATCATCCTGATATTCTTCGGGCCATCTTGCTAGCAGGTAATAGTTCAGTGCCGGGCGACAGGTGGCACAACCATCGGGCGTTTTCCATTCGAGAAATTCTCGAACTGCCTGCATGGATTTTAATTCGTGATCTTTAATCGCATTAATAACTTCGTCATGACTGCAATCAGTGCAGCCACAAACGGCCTTCTTGTTCGGCGTGGCGTCGTAACCATCACCCACGGTTGAGGCCAGGATCGCTTCCACCAGACCGGTGCACGAACCACAGGAAGATGAAGCCTTGGTATGCGCCTGCACTTCCGCCAGCGTAAACAAACCTTCTTTGGTAATTGCATTTACAATGTCGCCTTTGCACACACCATTACAGCCACAAATTTCTGCACTATCCGCTAATGCCATCACAGCAGAAGCATCACCATGACCGGCATCACCAACATCGTGCTGGCCAAACATAATCGTGCGACGGAAATCGGCAATATTGGTTTCATCGCGCATCAACTGGAAATACCAGGTGCCGTCCATGGTGTC
>JAGLQT010000171.1 GCA_023136715.1 Gammaproteobacteria bacterium
AATTGCCCTGTTCACCAATGTTGAGCTGAAGGCGGTTATTTCAGCTTGCGATATGGATAATATCTACAAGATTCCGCTCTGGTTACACGATCAGGGTGTGGATGACATTATTACAGACCGATTGAAACTGGATACGAAACCGGCTGATTTGTCTGAATGGCAACGTGTTGTTGATGCCATGCAGAATCCTGAGCATGAAATCATCATCGGTATGGTTGGAAAATATGTTGATCTTACCGAGTCTTATAAATCGTTGAATGAAGCGCTATCTCATGCCGGCGCACAGAACAAGACGCGGGTGAGTATTCGTTATATTGATTCAGCGTCACTGGAAAGTGGTGACGATAGTGCGCTGCAGGGACTTGATGCAATTCTGGTTCCCGGTGGTTTTGGTGACCGTGGTATCGAAGGCAAGATCAACGCGGTTAAATATGCACGTGAGAACAAGGTGCCTTATTTAGGTATTTGCCTGGGTATGCAGCTGGCGGTGATTGAATTTGCACGTGATGTTGCTGGGCTTACAGATGCACACAGCAGTGAATTCAGTGATGACACTAAACACCCGGTGATTGCTTTGATTACCGAGTGGCAGGCCGAAGACGGCAGCATCGAAAAACGTGGTGCGGATTCTGATATGGGCGGCACCATGCGTCTGGGTGGCCAACGTTGTAATCTGGTTGAAAATACCTTGGCCAGCAGTGTTTACGGTAGCGACAATGTATTGGAACGTCATCGTCATCGTTATGAGTTTAATAATTCCTATCGCGAGAAGCTTGAAGCTGCAGGTCTGGTTATCAGCGGTAAATCCAGCGATGGTAATCTGGTCGAGATGGTCGAACTAAAAGATCATCCCTGGTTCCTGGCCTGTCAGTTCCATCCCGAATTCACTTCAACACCACGCGATGGTCATCCTTTGTTTGCGGATTACGTTCGCGCAGCTTTGGCTTTTCACACTAATAAAAACGCCGAGGCGGTCACTTAATGAAACTCTGCGATTTTGAAGTTGGACTGGATCAGCCGATATTTTTGATAGCTGGCCCCTGCGTGATTGAAAGCGAAGCCATGGCGATGGAAACATCGACAAAGCTGAAAGAGCTCACCGAGCGTTTGGGTATTAATTTTATTTACAAATCTTCTTACGACAAAGCCAACCGTTCTTCGGGCGATAGCTTCCGCGGCCCAGGTATCGAAGAGGGCTTGCGTATATTGCAAAAAGTTAAAGACGAAGTCGGTGTGCCGATTTTAACTGACGTACACGAAAACACGCCGATTGACGAAGTCTCCGATATTGTCGATGTCTTGCAGACGCCTGCTTTCTTATGTCGCCAGACTGACTTTATTTTGCGTGTTGCCAATTCAGGCAAGGCCGTGAATATCAAGAAGGGGCAGTTCCTCGCACCCTGGGATATGAAGCACGTAGTTGACAAGGCACGTTCAACCGGTAATCAGCAGATTATGGTTTGTGAGCGCGGCGCTTCGTTTGGTTACAATAATTTAGTCTCGGACATGCGTTCATTAGCGGTAATGCGGGAAACAGAATGCCCAGTGGTGTTTGATGCAACGCATTCTGTACAACTGCCTGGTGGACAGGGCGCGTCATCTGGTGGTCAGCGTGAACATGTTCCGGTATTGGCGAGAGCTGCGGTAGCGGCGGGTGTTTCAGGTGTGTTTATGGAAACACATCCGGATCCCAGCAAGGCGCTCAGCGATGGCCCTAATGCATGGCCGCTGGATAAGATGGAATCCTTGCTCGGCACCATGCTTGAACTGGATCGAATCGTGAAAGCGAAGCCGTTTGAAGAGCAGATGCTTTAATAAGTAGTTTTAAAAATTTATAGTAAACAACAATTAATAATCGATTTTTGAATAAAGGAAAATCATGACTGAAATAGCTAATGTAAAGGCCCGTGAAATTCTAGATTCACGTGGTAACCCAACCGTTGAAGCTGATGTAATTTTAACTAGCGGTGTTCGTGGACGTGCAGCAGTACCATCAGGCGCCTCAACTGGTGCTCGTGAAGCGCTGGAATTGCGTGATGGTGATAAGGATCGTTATTTGGGTAAGGGTGTGACTAAAGCCGTGGCCAATGTTAATAGTGAAATTCGTGGTGCTTTGCTGGGCATGGATGTCGCTGACCAGGATGGTATCGATAAGAAAATGATCGAGCTGGACGGTACTTCGACTAAAGAACGTCTGGGTGCAAATGCCTTGCTGGCGGTTTCACTGGCGACAGCACACGCAAATGCTAATGCAAAGAAAGAGCCGCTTTATGTTTCTCTAGGTAATGGTGAGTACACCATGCCTGTGCCTATGATGAATATCATCAATGGTGGCGAACACGCAGATAACAGTGTCGATTTGCAGGAGTTTATGATTCTGCCCGTAGGCGCACCTACATTTAAGGAAGCATTACGTTACGGCGCAGAAGTTTTTCATGTTTTGAAAACGGTTCTTTCTGCCAAAGGTATGAATACCGCTGTTGGTGACGAAGGTGGTTTTGCTCCTGACTTATCTTCAAACGAAGAAGCGATTGAAGTTATCCTTGAAGCTATTACACGCGCTGGTTTTGAGCCGGGTAAAGATATTTATCTGGGTCTGGATGCAGCCAGTTCTGAATTCTATAAAGACGGTATTTACACGCTGGGTTCTGAAGGCAAGACTTTCAATGCTCACGAATTTAGTGATTACCTGTCTGGCTGGGTTAATCAATATCCGATCATCACTATCGAAGATGGGCTGGCTGAAGATGACTGGGCAGGCTGGGCTTATCTAACTGAGAAACTGGGTAACAAGGTACAGCTGGTTGGTGATGATTTGTTCGTGACCAATACCGAAATTTTCAAAGAAGGCATCGACAAAAATATCGCTAACTCAATTCTGATCAAGTTCAACCAGATTGGTACATTGAGCGAAACACTGGACGCGATTCACATGGCGCATGTTTCAGATTACACTGCTGTGATTTCACATCGTTCTGGCGAAACTGAAGACAGCACCATTGCTGATCTTTGCGTGGCAACTCAGGCAGGCCAGATTAAAACCGGTTCACTTTCACGTTCTGATCGTATTGCGAAATACAATCAACTGCTACGCATTGAAGAAGAGCTGGGTGATAGCGCGATCTACGTGGGTAAAAGCGCATTCAAGCACTTGAAGTAAACGGGTCATTACTGACGGGGTATTGTGAAAAAAGTCATCGCTCTTCTGCTTGTGTTGTTAGCAATGTTGCAATACAAAATCTGGTTAGGTGACGGTGGTATTCCTGAGATCTTGCAGCTGGAAAATGAAGTTGAAGTCGTCCAGCTGCAGGTCGATAAGCTAAAAGAACGCAATCAGGCACTGGAAGCCGAAGTGCTAGATTTAAAGAAAGGCATGGATGCGATTGAGGAACGTGCCAGGAGCGAGCTGGGTATGATCGGCAAGGATGAAGTTTATTATCAGGTGATATCCAGCGGTTCTGAAAAATCCAACGATAATCAGTCAGGTTCAGACGACAGGTCTGCGACACGCGAATGAATATGAAGCCATCAATCTGGGCCGTTATTCCTGCTGCGGGTATCGGTAAGCGTATGCGGTCAGATGTTCCCAAACAATACCTGCCTTTATCGGGTTCCACAGTTATAGAAAACACCATTCAGCGCTTATTAGCTTCCGATAAGGTTAGCGGTCTGGCTGTTTCCCTTCGATATGACGATCAATATTGGGATAGCGTGAACATTGAGTCGGGTAAGCCTGTAATCAGGGCAGAGGGCGGTGCAGAGCGTTGCGATTCCGTACTCAATGCGATGAAAGCATTGGCAGAACGAGATAGCTTCGATGTTGATAATGACTGGGTACTGGTTCACGATGCCGTGCGACCCTGTGTTCGGCTAGATGATATCGATTGCCTGATCGCGCAGGCGATGGCTAACGAATCAGGCGGCCTGCTAGCGCTGCCCGTGCGTGACACCATGAAGCGGGCAAATGTGGCGCAATCAGTGGTGGCAACGGTTGATCGAGAAGGCTTATGGCATGCACTGACACCGCAACTGTTTCCGTTCAGGGCATTGCAGGAAGCGCTGATCAAGGCGATACAGGATGGCGTTAACATTACCGATGAATCCTCCGCTATGGAGTATGCCGGTTATGCACCAAAACTGGTTGAAGGGCATGAAGATAACATCAAGATAACCCGTCCCAATGATTTAGGTCTGGCTGAACTTTTTATCGTCGATCAGCAAGCTTAGGTTAGGAGAAGCAAATGACAGCGGATAACCTTCATTCAAATATACCGTTCAGAATTGGCCATGGTTTTGATGTTCATGCCTTTACTGAAGGTGACCATATCATGCTTGCGGGGATCCGTATCGAGCATACTCATGGTTTTCTGGCTCACTCCGATGGCGATGTTGCGATTCATGCAATCTGTGATGCTTTGTTAGGTTCTATTGCGGCTGGAGATATAGGTCGGCATTTTCCTGATTCAGACCCTCAATATAAAAATATCGATAGTCGCATATTGCTAGATAAAGTTTATCAAAAAGTAAAACAACAAGGTTACCAACTATCAAATCTTGATGTCACTATCGTTGCCCAAGCACCTACCTTATCTTCTTATATGTCATCAATGTGTGAGAGTATCTCAAGCATACTTTTGGTACAAAAAAATCAAATTAATATTAAGGCAACGACCACTGAAAATTTGGGTTATGCAGGAAGGAAAGAGGGTATTTCAGTTCACGCCGTTGCACTGGTTTCTGCATAATAAATAGTTAATTAGTTTGCACCTCGTCTGAATAATCATGAATATATCGATTATTGCTGTATTTATAGGTAAAAAAGGATAATTAGGACAATTTAGGTGTTTACTTTATCGAGCTAAAGTTATAAAAATGCGCCTAGTTGTTTGATAAGAATTATAAATAATCACCAAAGGGTAAAAATCATGGCCGCCGCAAAGAAAAAAGTAGTTAAAAAGAAAGCTGTAAAGAAGAAAGCAGTTAAGAGAAAAGCAGTTAAAAAAGCAGCACCAGAAAAAAATATTAAAGCTATTCGTGATGCATATACAAAAACACAATTGTACACACACATTGCAGAAACTACTGAGTTAGCTAAGAAAGATGTTGCTAAGGTTTTTGATGCACTGAATGATGTAATTGAAGGTCATGTTAAGAGCCGTGGTGCAGGTGAATTTAAGATTCCTGGTCTGATGAAAATCAAGATCAACAAGAAGCCAGCAACCAAAGCTCGTAAGAATGTACCAAACCCATTCCGTCCAGGTGAGTTGATGGATGTTAAAGCCAAGCCTGCTCGTAAGGTGGTTAAAGTTCTACCTCTAAAAGCATTGAAGGATATGGCAGCTAAGTAAGCTAAGCGTACTCGTTTGAAAAACCCCTGTAGAACCTTAGTTTTACAGGGGTTTTTTTGTGTCTATTATTAACAGTCTATTGTTTTATTGATATGAGCCCAACTCGATTAATCTATTTGCATGGCTTTAACAGCTCGCCGGATTCGTACAAATCCAGAGCGTTGCATGCTTATATGGACGAAAAAGGCCTGCTAGACAGCCTGATTTCGCCTGCTATACCGCCTGTGCCTGAAGATGCAATAAAACTGGTGGTTGATTTGTATGAGTCTAATCGACAGCATGGTAATGTCGCGGTTGCAGGTAGTTCCCTGGGTGGTTTTTATGCAACCTGTCTGGCGGAATACTTTGGCTGCAAAGCGGTATTGATTAATTCCGCTGTACGTCCGAACGAATTACTTAAAAAATATATCGGTGAGAACATCAATTACTATACCTCTGAACACTGGATGCTTGATGAAACGCATATCGAGCAACTGCGTGAGCTAGATGTTGATACGATTACTCATCCAGAACGATATTTGTTGATGCTACAAAAAGGTGACGAATCACTGGACTATCGTCAGGCATTAGAAAAATATAGTGGCTGCCCAACGATATTAGAAGAGGGTGGTGATCATTCTTTTGCGGGATTCGAAAACCACATCGCTGATATTTTGAAATTTTGCGGTATTATCACTGACTAAATTTTGCTGTTGCCTTAACATGTAACGATTATGTATAAAAATAAGAAAGTTATAAAACAGGTGGTTCTTTAATGTCACTCGGTCCTGTCATGATGGATTTAGTCGGTACGCAAATTAGCGATACCGAAAGGCAGTTAATGCAGCACCCGACGGTGGGCGGCGTTATTCTGTTTACGCGAAATTTTGAATCGCTTGATCAGATTACCTCGCTGGTTTCAGAAATCCATTCTTTACGCACTCCGCACCTGCTTATTTCCATCGATCATGAAGGCGGTCGCGTTCAGCGTTTCCACGAAGGTTTTACAAAATTACCACCAGCCAGTGTGTTTGGTGAAATCTACAAAAAGGATCAGGACAAGGCGCGTGAATACGCTGAGCTAACAGGCTGGTTAATGGCTGCCGAGTTACGGGCTATCGGTGTGGATTTCAGCTTTGCACCGGTGCTCGACCTGGCGCACGGTGTTAGCGGTGTTATTGGTAACCGTGCATTTCATTCCAGTGCTGAAATTGCCGCGACCCTGGCTTACGCTTATATGCACGGCATGTCGGTGGCGGGTATGTCGGCCGTGGGTAAGCATTTCCCCGGTCACGGTGGTGTCGCAGAAGATTCACATTTGGCCCTGCCTGTTGATCATCGTGATATGGCGACTTTGATGAAGGCCGATATCGTTCCATTTGAAAAGATGATTCATAACCATTTGCCCGCCATCATGCCGGCGCATGTGATTTATGATCAGGTCGATGAAAAGCCAGCTGGTTATTCAGCAATCTGGCTAAAACAGATATTACGTGAGCGTCTTAAATTTCAGGGCGTTATCTTCAGTGACGACCTGAGCATGGAAGCTGCGGGTATAGGCGGTAATTATGGTGAACGTGCACTACTTGCACTGGATGCTGGTTGCGATATGGTATTAGTTTGTAACCATCCAGAAGGAGTGACTGAGGTGATAGATGCCCTGGGCGACTATTCAAACCCCGTTTCACAATTACGCCTGGCACGTATGCACGGTAAAAATACGATCAATCGTGATGAGCTGATGGCCAGTGACAAATGGAAACAGGCTAATCAGTTAGTGCAAACGCTGGATGATTCTCCCGAACTTGAACTGGATGTATAGATATGACTGATAATCAACAACTCAATCAGTTGCTTATTTTAGTGCAGAATAATGACTGGATCGTTCAGGTGTTCCTGATTGTTTTAATCTCATTGTCATTAAGTTTTATTGCGCGACGTGCCATTAGTAAAATAGCCATTAAGCTGCAGAAAACTAAAAACCCCTGGGATGATCTGTTAACGCAATCGTTACAAAAGCCAGTGGCTTGGTTGATCTGGTTATTGGGTTTGACCTTCGCGGCCGATGTTGTACACGAACAAAGTGGCGCAACAATTTTTGAGGCCGTAGGGCCGATCAGGGATATTGGTGTCATCATTATACTGACACTGTTTTTACTGAACCTGGTACGTGGCACCCAGGCCATTCTTGTTGCTGCGCAAACTGAAACCGGTGAACAGGATTTTGACGAACATACAGTAGAGGCTATTTCCAAGTTAATTCGAATTTCTATTATTATCACCAGTGGTCTGGTGATGTTGCAAACCATGGGTTACAGCGTTTCGGGTGTGTTGGCCTTTGGTGGTATTGGCGGTATTGCGATTGGCTTTGCGGCCAAGGATTTACTCTCTAATTTCTTTGGTGGCCTGATGATCTACATGGATAGACCATTTAAAATCGGTGACTGGATTCGCTCCAATGATCGCGATATCGAAGGCACAGTCGAGTATATAGGCTGGCGGCTTACACGCATCCGTACCTTTGATAAGCGACCGCTGTACGTGCCGAATTCAATCTTTGCTACCATCAGTGTCGAGAATCCTTCAAGAATGACCAATCGTCGTATCTACGAGACTATCGGGATACGCTATGAAGATTCTGAAAAAATGGACGCTATTGTTAAGGACGTAAAACAAATGCTGCTGGATCACCCTGAAATCGACACCAAAGCGACGCTAATCGTCAATTTTGTCAGTTTCTCAGCATCATCTATCGACTTTTTTATTTACACCTTTACTAAAACAACCGACTGGGTTCGATTTCATGAAATTAAGCAGGATGTCCTGTTAAAAATTATGAATATTATTAATGACCATTCTGCAGAAATGGCCTTCCCAACCAGCACGTTGCATGTAGAATCAATGCCTGAGTCTGTACAAAATCAACAAGGGGTGAAATCATGAGTAAAAAATTATTAATCATTCTTGCTAATTCTGATCCTGCTAATGCCGCTGAAGTAGGCGCTCCCTTATTCCAGGCGACAGTGGCAGCAGCCATGGGCCATGATGTCGAAATCGTTATTACAGGTAACGTTGGTTTGCTGGCATCTGAGGGGCACGCTGTGAAGCTGGAAATTAACCACGATACACACCGCACTATTTACGATGTGATCAAGGAGGCGCATAAAGCAGGCGTTATTTTTAAAGTCTGTGCGCCATCTGTGCAAATATATGGAGATGACCTTATTTCTGAAATCGATGAAAGTGTAGGTTCGGCTTATGTAGTCAGTGAAGCCATGGACGATGATACTGTTACATTTACCTACTAAATCTTTTATATACAATATTTTATTAAATGCCTAATCTCGACGAAGACCTGAATGCGATTTTATCAAGGTCTCATTTAATCTATAGTGCTGAGCAAGTTGCTCAGGCGATTGATTCCATAGCGGCTCAGTTGAATGATCGATTAAAAGGCGCACAGCCGTTACTTCTATGTGTGATGAATGGCGGTCTCGTTTTTACTGGACATTTACTTACACGTCTTAATTGTTTTCCTCAAGTTGATTACATTCATGCGACACGATATAGGAACGAGATCAGCGGTAGCACGCTAGACTGGCGTGCGTATCCTCAAAAAGATTTGAAGGATCGCACCGTGTTAATTCTGGATGATATTCTGGATGAAGGTATTACGCTCAAAGAGATTATTGACTACTGCTGCGAGCAGGGTGCAAAAGAAGTGATTACCGCAGTATTGATCAAGAAGAAACACGACAGATGTCAGGATGGAGTGGAGAGTGACTACGTTGGCTTAGAAGTCGAAGATAAATATGTATTTGGTTTTGGTATGGATTACAAATCACAACTTCGCCATCTCAATGGCGTTTACTCGCTGAGTGAATAATATGACAAGAATAGCAATTATTGGTGGAACTGGACTGGACGAACTGGTTAGTTTGCAAGATGTGCATGCTGAAGAAATTGTAACCCCTTACGGCAAACCTTCTGCTCCTTTGAGTACGGGGAATATTGAAGGCCACGAAGTAATCTTTCTTCCTCGGCATGGAGAGAGTCATAATGTTGCACCACATAATATTAATTATCGCGCGAACCTATGGGCACTTAAGCAGCAGGGTGTAACGCATGTTGTTGCTGTTAATGCTGTCGGCGGCATTACCGATTGTATGTCACCAGAAAAGTTAGTGTTTCCTAATCAGATTATTGATTACACGTATTCTCGCCAGCATACATTTTCGGATGAAAATGCTGATTCTGTTATGCATATTGATTTTACAAATCCTTATAGCAAGTTAATCAGGGGTGTATTAAGAAGCGTTGCTGTTGAGATGGGTTTGGACTTCACTGGTGAAGCTGTTTATGGTGCAGCGCAGGGGCCAAGGCTTGAAACGGCTGCCGAAATTAATCGTATGCAGCAGGATGGTTGTGACATTGTCGGTATGACAGGTATGCCGGAAGCTTCTTTGGCTAGGGAGTTAGATATCGAATATGCCTGTTGCGCGTTGGTGGTGAACTGGGCCGCTGGTAAAGGCGACGATGGATACATCACCATGGATATAATTAATAAGCACATACAATATGGCATGGTCAGTGCTTCAAAGCTAATAGCAAAGGCTTTACCCGAACTTTTAAAATTATAGAGAGATGCATGGAAATATTTGAACTTGAAGACCACGAATTTATTGAGCTGAATAATTTATTAAAAGTAACGGGTTTGTGCGAAAGTGGCGGTCTGGCCAAGATTTTGATTGGCGATGGTCAGGTAAAAGTTGATGGTAAAACCGAGCTTCGTAAGCGCTGTAAAATTCGCACAGGGCAGGTGGTCGAGTTTGATGGCCAAAAAGTAACTGTAAAATAATTAAACAGGAATAGCTGTGACAGATAAAACGTATATTAAAGGTAAAGATTGCGATCTCGAATCAACCATCGATACCATGTTTGGCAAGCTCGCTGATCTGGATATCGAAATTGAAGAAGCATCATGGCTTAATCCCGTGCCCAATATTTATTCAGTGCATATCCGCGATAAAGACTGCGGCCTGATGTTTACCAATGGTAAGGGCGCGACCCGAAAGGCGTGCCTGGCCAGTGCCCTGGGTGAGTATTTTGAACGCCTTAGCTGTAATTACTTTTTTGCTGATTTTTATCTGGGCGAAGAATTTTCCAAAGGGAAGTTTGTTCATTATCCTGATGAGCGATGGTTTGCGGTTGAAAATGACACTATGCCAGAAGGCCTGCTAGATGTCGGCTTATGGGATTACTATGATCCAGAAGGTGCTATAAAACCGCATCAGCTTTATGATATGAATTCAGGTGTTGGTGAACGCGGAATCTGCGCCGTACCTTATGAACGTCAGCGTGATAGTGGACTGTGTTGGTTCCCTGTTAATGTCATCGGCAATATCTACGTTAGTAATGGTATGTCTGCGGGTAATACCCCGAACGAAGCCCGAGTGCAGGGATTGTCGGAAGTTTTTGAGCGATACGTTAAAAATAAAATTATCGCAGAAGGTATCTGCCTACCTGAAGTGCCGCAGGAAGTGATCAATCGTTTTCCACACATTGCAGAAGCTATAAGTAAACTCGAAGGCCACGGTTATCACCTGCGTACTGCTGACGCCTCTTTGGGTGGACAATATCCAGTCATGAGTGTGACACTGATTAATCCGCGTAACGGTTCCGTGTTTGCTTCCTTTGGCGCACACCCCTGTTTTGAAGTAGCGCTTGAACGTACTGTCACCGAATTGTTACAGGGTCGTGGCCTCGATCAGCTCGATGGTTTTCAGGCACCAAGTTTTGACCTGGATGAAGTGGCTGATCATCATAATCTAGAAACACATTTCATCGACTCCAGTGGTCTCATCGCTTATGATTTTTTCAGGAACAAACCCGACTATGAATTTTACGACTGGGATCATGATGCCAATACCCATGATGAGTTTGCCTACCTGAGTAAAATTATTCACGACATGGGTAATGATATTTATATTTCAGATTACGAACATCTCAATGTTTATGCCTGTCGCATCATCGTGCCAGGTATGTCGGATATATACCCTGTCGATGATCTGATCTGGAATAATAACAATGAAGGTGCCTTGTTCCGCGAAGATATTCTTTCATTGAAAAACCTGGATAAAACTCAGTGGCTCGATATCCTTAATCGACTTGAAGAGGGTGGATATAATGACCTTCAACGTGTCGCAGAATTTATTGGCGTTGCACCAGATGCAGGTACCGCGTGGGCGAGTCTTCGTATCGGTGAGCTTAAAGCGATGCTTTGTCTCGCTATGCAGGATGTAGAGCAATCGCTTGAATGGGTGGACTGGTGTTTGCAAATTGATCAGTTAAATGAAGTGCGCTCAAGAGAGTACGGCTGCATACGGGCCTTACTCGAAATAAAAGCTGATGACGAGCGTGATTACGTTGACTATGCAGGCAGCCTTACACTAATGTTTGGCAAAGAGAATATAGAAATCGCAAGGAAGATTATTGATGCTGAGGAAACTTTTCATGGTCTACATAGCCCGGGTTTATCACTACAGGGTTTTATTGCACATAATAAATTACTGCAAGGTTATGCCAAGCTGCATAAGTTCAAACAGAATAACTGGAGCAATAAGTTGGTTTTATAAGGTTAGTCTAATGCACGAAGTATCACTTTAAATTGTGAGTCTGTAGTTCATTAATCTATTGGATATGGAAAATGTGGATGGTTTAGCTGCTATCATGTCTAAATATCAGAAAGGAAGAGGTATGCAATGAGATATGAGTTTATAGACTCAATGAGAGGGATTGCTATTTTAATGGTGATTCTTGTACATACGTCCCAGACTGCTTTTGGATTGGATGGTAATATATTGTACATCTCCGAATATGGTCAGATGGGAGTTCAGCTATTTTTTGTTGCTTCTGCATATACCCTGTGTGCCTCATTCGATCGAAGAGGAGGTGAAGCTGATTCTATAATTAGCTTTTTCATAAGGCGGTTCTTCAGGGTTGCACCTGCTTATTATATTATCGGTATATTAGGGTACTTTGTTTTCTGGGTGTTATTAAAATATCTTGTAACTGGAGAAGTTGTTGTTCCCCCGCAATATATGTTGGCCAATGTTTTTTCAAATGTCTTTTTTGTCCATGGCTTGTATCCGCCAGGAAATAATAATATTGTGCCTGGTGGTTGGTCTATTGGTACGGAAATGCTGTTTTATCTATTTTTTCCTGCCGTTTTTATGCTTTTCAGTGGTATTTTGAGAAATATATATGGTCTTATATTTTTCCCAGTTATTGTACTTGTGTTGTCTATGGTGATAATTGATGCTCTTGATTATCGAGTTGAAAATAATTCTTTTATATATTTCAGTCTACTTAATCAGGCGTCAGTGTTTGCTGTAGGAATCAGTCTTTATTTTCTGCATAAGAATCATAGTGGCATAATGGATGTCATAAGTAATAGACAGCTTGTTATAGCTTTTGTTGTAATTACAGTATCTGTAATTAACTATGGTTGGCTGTCACCGCTTAAAGGTTTTTTCAGTATAGTTCCTTTTCTTTCTGCAATGTCATTTGTTGCGTTAATTGAAATTTTTAAGCGGCGTGATTCTCTCAACACAAATTTGCTTAGAAAGATTGGGGAACAGTCTTATTCAATGTATTTACTACATTTTATTTTTGCTCATCAGTTGTCATTTTTTCTTAATAAAAAATATCTTCTGGATTTGATTGGGCCAAAGCCTTCGCTTTTTTTGACGTATGTGCTTACAGTATGTCTTACTTATTATCTGTCAAAACTTTCGTATCATTATATAGAAAAGTATTTTATAGGTATCGGCAGGTCGTTGATATACGCGCTATCAAATAAAAAAATAGATAAGCCACTGGTCGATGAGGTTTGATCAAACTGTATCTGTGTAAAGACAGTTTTGTTTCTAATTGCTACAAATGATTTCCTCAACAATAAGTCACAACGCACCTGCATCCGGTTTAATCAAATACTGGTTAGGTCGATTTTTTATGGCTATCCTCGGATGGGAGGTCACTGGCGAATTACCGCCGGATAAAAAGTTTGTACTCATCGGTGCGCCTCACACCAGTAGCTGGGATCTTCCCATTGGACTGGCACTTACCTATATCTTCAGGCTAAAAGTTCGTTGGTTAGGTAAAGATACCCTATTTTTCTGGCCGACAGGTGCTTTGATGCGAGCACTTGGTGGTATCGCTGTTGATCGCTCTAATCCTCACGGGGTAGTAGGACAAATGGCTGACGCACTCAAACAGTCTGATCAACTGGTTATCATGTTAGCGCCCAGCGGTACACGAAAAAAAGCGCCGCACTGGAAATCGGGTTTTTACCACATAGCACATCAGGCAAACGTGCCTATTGTCTGCGGTTACCTCGACTACAAGAACAAAGAAGCGCATCTGGGTTGTTCATTTACGCCCAGCGGTGATATTAAAAGGGATATGGAGAAAGTTCGTGAATATTACAAAGATATTCATGCAGAGCATCCTGAGAAGACAACGCCAGTTATCCTGGCTGAAGAGTCGTAGATGTAGGCGGATCATTTTTTTGCCCATGCGAATTAAATAAAAATACAAAACCATAAAAATAATTATTGATAATCTAATCTATGTTGCGACTCACTGAAATAAGGCTTCCACTTGGCCATTCCCCGGATGAACTCCAGTTGGCTATCCTGAACCGCTTGCAGATCACCGCCGAACAATTGCGCAGCTACAGTGTTGCTCGTCGTGGCCATGATGCGCGCAAGCGCAGTGCAATTGTCTGTGTCTATTCGCTTGATGTTGATGTTGTCGATGAGGCGAAATTGTTGCAGAAATTTAGTGATGAACGCCACATAAAGCCGTCACCGGATACTGAATATAAATTTGTTGCTCACGCGCCAGAAAATCTTCAAACACGTCCGGTGATTATAGGAACTGGTCCCTGTGGTTTTATGGCCGGACTATTACTGGCGCAGATGGGCTTTAAACCGCTGATTCTTGAGCGGGGCAAGGAAGTGCGGCAGCGCACCAGAGATACCTGGGCGCTGTGGCGTGATCACAAATTGAATCCCGAATCAAACGTGCAGTTTGGTGAAGGCGGAGCGGGTACTTTTTCTGACGGTAAGTTGCACACACAAATCAAGGATCCTCGCTTTCTAGGGATTAAGGTGCTGCGTGAGTTTGTTAAAGCGGGTGCGCCTGAGGAAATTCTTCATATCAGCAAACCACACGTTGGCACTTTCCGTCTGGTCAGCATGGTTGAGAAAATTCGTGAAGAAATTATCGGTCTTGGTGGTGAGTTTCGTTTTGATAGTCGGGTCACTGATATCGATATCGATGATGGGCAGGTGCGCGGTGTAGTGCTTGATGGTGGTGAACACATTGAAAGTGATCACGTTATTCTTGCGATTGGTCACAGTGCCCGTGATACCTTTAATATGTTGTATCAACGTGGTGTTTATATCGAAGCCAAACCTTTCTCAATTGGTTTTCGTATAGAGCACCCGCAGTCTATTATTGATCAATGCCGTTATGGAAAGTTTGCCGGCCATGCTGATCTTGGTGCCGCCGATTACAAGCTGGTGCACCATTGCAAGAATGGTCGCAGCGTTTACACTTTTTGTATGTGCCCTGGCGGCACGGTGGTGGCAGCTACCTCCGAAGAGGGAGGTGTAGTGACCAACGGCATGAGTCAGTATTCACGTAACGAACGCAACGCCAACAGCGGTATAGTCGTCGGCATCACGCCGGAAGATTTCCCCGGTGATAATCCACTGGCCGGTATTGAATTACAACGCGAACTCGAATCTAAGGCGTTTGTTTTGGGTGGCAGTAATTATGATGCCCCGGGGCAGTTAGTCGGTGATTTTCTCAAAGCCCAGCCATCAACAAAGCTGGGCAGCGTGCAGCCATCTTATACTCCGGGAGTACAGTTAACCGATCTGAGCAGCGCCTTACCCGATTACGCCATTGAAGCTATCCGCGAAGCCTTGCCCGCATTCGATCGCAAGATTAAAGGCTTTGCTATGAATGATGCGGTGCTAACTGGTGTAGAGACACGTACCTCATCGCCAGTACGTATAAAACGTAATCGTGATGATTGTCAGAGCTTAAACACTCAAGGGCTTTACCCTGCAGGTGAAGGCGCTGGCTACGCAGGTGGTATTTTATCTGCCGCGGTCGATGGTATTGAGGTCGCGGAAGCGGTGGCGTTGAGCATGGTGGCGAAATACGGTTCGTGAATTGTTTGAAGCAATATTTATAACTCGGCTAAAAGAAGCCGGCATTCGTTAAGGTATTTTTTTCTACCAAATAGAATATGCCAGCGTGAACCATTGCATTGTCGCCATAGTACAGCGGCACGAATACCTGAAAATAACAGGGCGCGGACTTTGTTGGCATTGTTGTCGTTGCTAAGATAAACGCGTTCACCTTGCACTATTATTTTTGGCTGTAGTGTGCTGATGGTTTCCTGGTAAAGTGCGCCGATTTTTGTGAAGACATTTTCATGCATCAGGCTGAAAAATTCTAGAGTGCCCTGTATGTCATTCAAACCTTTTGTTACTTTTTCTAACATCTCAGGGTTGGCTGAAAGTTTTTTCTCTAGCGCGATCATTGAAATTGCATACTGGGTGATTTCAAGATTGCGTTCGTTTTTAAAGGCGCTGATCTGTTTGTCGAGTACGCGCAAGCCGGTGCCAACGCCTGCGAGGTTGCCGAATACACCTTCAGCGGTGTCGGCATCAAAGCGAAATAAAGATTCAATGCTCGATTCGATAACGGCGCTGTTAGCCATGCCTTTGTTGGCGATCTGTTCGACCAGTGAAGCGGCCTGAAAAACGCCGGCGAGGGCGATAACCTGATCTCGTTTGCTATGTTGCATTATTTATTGTTTCTTGAGGTCGTTGATGTTTGTTAACTGTTGTACATGGTTTCGATAACGCCACCACCAAGACAAACTTCATCGTGATAAAAAACTACGGACTGACCAGGTGTGATGGCACGTTGTAGTTCTGTAAAACTCACTTTGTGATGGTCTTCACTGATTTGTTCGATTTTGCAAGCCTGGTCGGGCTGACGATAACGATTTTTTGCAGTACAAGTCATCGGGAACCTCATGGCTTCTGGATCAACCCAGTGCAGTTGCTTACATTCTAAAGTATTGTGCAACATGCGCGGGTGGTTGTGTCCCTGGCCGACGATAAGGGTGTTGTTATCCAGGTTCTTATCAACTACGAACCAGGCATCTTCTGCGGCATTCTGTAATCCGCCAATACCCAGGCCTTTGCGTTGACCCATGGTGTAATACATCAGGCCGCTGTGTGTGCCGATAGTTTCACCTTCGGTGGTTTTGATGTCACCGAGTTTGGCGGGGAGATACTGTTTTAAAAATGTATCAAAACGACGCTCACCGATAAAGCAGATGCCGGTACTGTCTTTTTTGTTGTAAGTAGTCAGGCCGCGTTGTTCGGCAAGTTTGCGAATTTTTTCTTTCTGATATTCGCCGACAGGAAATAAAGTATGACTGAGCTGGTGTTGGTTGAGGGTATAAAGAAAATAACTCTGGTCTTTATTGTTGTCGAGCCCGCGTAATAATTGCGCTTTACCGTTGACGGTGGCGGTGCGTGCATAATGACCTGTTGCAATTTTATCGGCACCGAGGTCGAGTGCGTGATCGAGAAAAGCACGGAACTTTATTTCCTTGTTGCACAGTATGTCGGGGTTGGGTGTTCGTCCTGCGCTGTATTCATCGAGAAAATGTTTGAATACGCGATCCCAGTATTCGGTAGCGAAGTTGATGCTGTGAAGTTTTATGCCCAGCTCGTCGCAGACCGATTGTGCATCGGCCAGATCTTCTGCTGCTGCGCAGTATTCAGTATCGTCATCTTCTTCCCAGTTTTTCATGAATAGGCCTTCGACTTCGTAGCCTTGTTCGAGCAATAATAATGCAGCAACGGACGAATCAACGCCGCCGGAAATGCCGACGATGATTTTCTCTTTCTTATTCATCTTTCGTAATCAACGGTTGAGAGGATGTCCAAAGGATAGCGCTGTCCTGAAAGATAGTCTTCAATATTTTGCATGACCATAGGGCTGCGTAGTTTTTTACTATTTTGTAATTCTTCTTTGCTCATCCATAGTGCTTGTATGATGCCTTCATCGAGTTTCTGTTCGGGCTGAAGGTCGCTACAGGTTCCGCAAAAAGCGAAACGCAAAAATGTGCGATTGGTATTTGGTTGCGGCCACAGATAAACGCCAAGCAAAGCTTCGGGGGTAAACATCCATGCAGTCTCTTCCTGAGTCTCACGAATCACAGCATCGATCAAACTTTCATTCGGATCAAGATGACCAGCAGGCTGGTTGTAAACAATTTCGCCGTTGACATCTTCTTCGACCATAAGGAATTTGCCGTCTTTTTCTACGATGGCGGCAACGGTGGCGTGGGGTTTCCAGGTCATTTACGTTTGCTCAAACTGTGTCTGCGCTGTTTCATTACCAGACGCGCCCAGAGATAGTTCATACCAAAATAACCGGCTGCACTGCTGATGACGCCAAGTACCAGGCAACCAGTAAGAAACGGTTTCCAGATAACAGATAGCTCACTCATTAGCCAATCCATGCTGAGCTCCATGGCGAAGGGCACTTCTGGAACATCAATGATCCAGCTGCCGACCACGTAAGCAAAGTAGAACATAGGCGGCATTGTCAGGGGGTTGGTAATCCACACCAGCGCGATCGACATGGGTAGATTGGTTCGTAGCACTATAGCCCCTGCAGCTGCGAGTACCATCTGGAAAGGAACTGGCCACCAGGCGAAAAAGAGTCCAACCATAAAAGCACCGGCCATAGAACGGCGATTCATGTGCCAGAGATTCGGGTCATGCAGTAATGTGCCGAATATGCTGAGTGCTTTATTGTTTTTTATTTCATGCGGCTTAGGCATGAATTTTTTGAAGAATTTACGTGGCATAGATTATGTGATGTTTCTTAAACAATGTTAGATTATCATTATTGCAGCGTCTGTTGGCAATCGTTGCTTGATATGGATTCGTTTTGATATAAGTTTTCGAGGGAAAATGGCGATTTTACAGGGATTTGTTGATGACTATGCTGCTTAATGCGCTGTCTTTTCTGGCCGGTGTCATGCTTGTTCAGCAACTGGCTGAACTTCCAGAGCTTTCTGTTCTACTTTCCTTTCTTGTTACTGCTTTTATCGCAACGATATGGCTAAAGGTTTTTGGCTCTAAGCCTGGCGTTTTTAGGCTCATGCTGTCACTGTTTCTGGTCGCAGCGGGCGCTAGCTGGGCAAGTTTGCATGCCAGGGATTACCTGAACCACAAATTACCTGAACAGCTGGCTGGTCAGGAGTTTTACGTCGAAGGTGTGGTGCAGGGAATTCCCGTTGTCAATGATCACGTTCAGCGATTTGTGCTTGATGTGGACAAGTTTGAGCTGGAAGACAAGTCCATCGTCATGCCTGAGCGTTTACGCATCAGCTGGTATTACGGCCGAAAAGTAAACGCCGGTGAACGCTGGCGCTGGCTGGTTCGTTTAAAACCGCCGCATGGTTTCTTTAACCCCGGTGGCTTTGATTATGAAGGCTGGCTGTATGGGCAGGGTATTCACGCCACGGGTTATATTCGCAAGAGTGAGCAGAACCGTAAATTAGCGGAAGCCAGTGTGTTTTCGCTGGATGCATTACGTCAGCATATCAGTATGGTTATTCAACAACGACTGGTCGGTGAACATCAGGCAGGTCTGATCACGGCGCTGGCGGTGGGGGATAGAGCGCCCATCGATAATAAACACTGGGATACCTTGATTCGCACCGGCACTAATCACCTGATGGCAATTTCCGGCCTGCATATTGGATTGGCGGCGGCCTTTGGTTACTGGCTGGTACGACGGCTGGTGCCGGTGGCTTTGATGAAACATGTGCCGGCTCAGCAGATAGGCATGTTGGGTGCTCTGGTGGTAGCAATGGTTTATGCTTTGCTGGCGGGGCTGTCCATTCCCACGCAACGGGCTTTGATCATGCTGGTCTGTTTTGTCGGTATGCTGTTATTCAGGCGAAACTCCAGCTCGATTAATGCAATGGCGACGGCCTTGCTGGCCCTTTTGTTGTGGGATCCTGTTGCCGTGCTGTCACCGGGGTTCTGGTTCTCGTTTCTGGCGGTCGCGGTGATCTTTTATGTATTTACTGGTCGATTGCAGGTACGCAATGGCTGGCGTGTACGAATACGGCAATGGGGCTGGATGCAGGCATCGATTGCTCTGGCACTGTTTCCATTTTCCCTGCTGTTATTTCAGCAGACATCGTTGATTTCGCCATTGGCCAACCTGATTCTGGTGCCTTATGTGAGTTTTCTTGTTGTGCCGCTGGTGCTGTTGGCTTTGCTGTTTATGCCGGTGTCTTCGCTGTTGTCGGGCTACCTGTTTATAGCTGCAAATGAGTTGGTGGGGTTTATCTGGCCTGTGATCGAAGCTTTGTCGCTGCATCCCTGGGCTTACTGGGTACAGGTCGCACCTGACTGGCCGCAGTTGCTGCTGGCGTTGATCGGGGTCGTGCTATTACTGGCACCAAGAGGCTTTCCCGCGCGATGGCTAGGCGGGGTTATGTTATTGCCCATTATTCTAAATACGGCTGAGCGGCCAAAGATGGGTGATTTTGAGGCAACGATGCTGGATGTCGGGCAGGGCCTGTCGGTAGTAGTGAGAACGCAGAATCATGCTCTGGTATTCGATTCGGGCAATCGTTTTGGTTCCAAGCTGGATGCGGGTAAATCGGTGGTGATTCCTTTTTTAAGACACTGGTCAATCAGGCAGCTGGATAAGCTGGTGATCAGCCACGGTGATGCGGACCATATTGGCGGTGCCCAGGCGATTGTCGATATTTATCCTGAAGTTGAAGTGATTGGGCAGGATCTTGCGTCGATCATCGCCAAACACAAGCAAGCTTGTGTTAGGGGAGAGCGCTGGCAGTGGGATGGTGTTGAATTTCAGTTTCTGAACCCGGATGAGCGTGCCTATGCACGCCGTAATAATCATGCCTGTGTCCTTAAGGTTTCTGCGGTCGGTGGCCAATTATTGATCGCATCAGATATTGAAGAAGAGGTAGAGCGAGATTTGCTCAGAACCTACGGTGATCAACTGCAGGCAGAGGTACTGGTGGTGCCGCATCATGGCAGCAAAACCTCATCGACACAGGCATTTGTTGATGCGGTGATGCCGCAGGTGGCACTGTTACCGGTGGGGTATCGAAATCGATATCATCACCCGAAAGCTGAGGTTGTTGAGCGTTATCGTGAAGCAGGTAGCTCCATTTATCATAGTGGTCATATGGGGGCGGTGAAACTGTTATTTGGTGCAGATGAGGGGGTAATGGTCGTGGATGAGTACCGTCAAAGTCACCGAAAATACTGGAATCATATAATTACTGAGTAATGTCGATGAATCCTTTGGACATGGCACTAAATCAAGTAAGATACGCCCAGTATAAATGGCATGCGTAGGGTCATTTGCAGGCTAATAACAATAATCTTATTTGGTAGGTGAATTGTGTTTGAAATGGTGAAATCCGGTGGTTGGTTGATGATACCGATCATTCTCTGTTCGATGGCTTCTTTAGCAATTATTGCTGAACGCTTCTGGAGTTTGCGTATTGATAAGGTGCTACCGAAGCATCTGGTCGCTACTGTATGGAATGCAGTTAAAAATGATACCTTTCATGCTTCTGATATTGAGTTGTTGAGTAAACAGTCTGCGCTGGGAAAAATATTAAGTGCGGGCCTGATTAATCGTAATCAGCCACGCGAACGTATTAAAGAAAGTATCGAAGAACGTGGTCGCGAAGTGGTGCATGAGCTGGAACGATTTTTAGATATCCTGGGTACTATCGCTTCAATCTCACCCTTATTGGGCCTGCTCGGTACCGTAGTCGGTATGATTGTCGTGTTCGCCACCATTACAACCCATGGTGTTGGTGATCCGGGTGCATTGGCGGGTGGTATATCGCAGGCTATGGTAACGACAGCAGGTGGTTTGTCAGTAGCGATTGTAAGTCTGATTTTCTATCGTTATTTCCGACGCCGTGTTGATACCATCGTTGTTGAAATGGAACGCGAGGCCATCAAAATGGTCGATGTGTTACATAACAATCGCTAGGGTTTTATTGATCTCATGGATTTACGTCCCGGCCATAAAAAAGAAGAAGGTATTGAGGTTAATCTCACGCCATTAATCGATGTGGTTTTTTTATTGCTGATCTTTTTTATGGTGTCGAGCACTTTTGATCGCCACGCGAAATTAAAAGTGCAGCTGCCACAAGCTGATGCGCAGGCTCAGCAAAAAGTTGATAACCCCGTTGTATTATCGATCGATTCTAAAGGGAAATATTATATTGATGATCGACAAGTGGTGAATGAACAACTCGATACATTAAAACGTGCTTTAGAAAAAACGGTGGGTGAACGCACCGACGTTACTTTACTACTGCGTGCGGATGGTCGAGCCGCGCATCAGTCAGTAGTACGCGCTATGGATGCGGCTGCACAACTTGGCTTAACTAAACTTTCTATTGCAACGGTTGAAAACAACTAACCATCTATTCTTAATGAATTCCAAAGTTAAAGATAAACCAGATTCCTACCAGCATTATCGTCGTTTGCTTTCGCATGCGGTGTCGTACTGGAAAGTTTTCACCATCGCTATTATTGGTATGATTTTAGTTGCTGGTACTGATGCTGCAATGGCTGCCTATATGAAGCCGTTGATGGATGATGCTTTTGTCGGACATGATCCTGAAATAATTAAAACTATGCCATTAGTTTTAGTCGGTATTTTTGTTGTGCGTGTCTTTGCCATGTTTATATCGATGTACGGTATGAGCTGGATAGGGCGTCAGGTCATTATGGAGCTGCGCGATACCATGTTTAAACGTCTGCTGCGTTTACCCAAGGATTATTACGATAAGGCGACCACGGGTGAAACAATGTCGAAGTTTACCTTCGATGTTGAGCAAGTTGCGAATGCGATGACTAAAGTCATTACAATTTTGATACGTGATACTTTCACTATCATAGGCCTGTTGGCCTTGATGATTTATTTAAGCCCGTTGTTAGCATCCATGTTTTTGTTTGCTGGGCCATTGCTGGTTTTATTGGTTGCTTTTGTCTCCAAGAAATTCCGCAAAGTCAGTCGTCGTATTCAAGGCAGTATGGGTGATGTTTCTAGAGTTCTGGAAGAATCGATTAAGGGTCAGATTGTCGTTAAAATGTTTGGTGGTCATGATTATGAAGCGCAACAGTTTCATATCATTAATGATAATAACCGTCGTCAGAATCTACGTATGATTGCAACACAGGCATTAAGTGCGCCGGTCATGAGATTAATTGTTGGGATTGGGCTGGCTGTTGTGATTTATGTTGCTACCAATGTAGGTGAAGATGATGCTATATCAGTGGGTACATTTGGCTCTTATATGCTCGCAATGGCATTGATATTTGCACCAATCAAACGTATGAGTGATGTGAATGCGGATTTGCAACGTGGTCTTGCTGCGGCAGAAAGTGTTTTTAATTTAATTGATATGGTCGAGGAAAAAAATACGGGTAGCTATGCTGTTGACCGTGTTAAAGGTGATTTAAGGTTTTCTGGCGTTTCGTTCAAGTATGGATCAAATGATAATGATGCTTTAAAGAATATTGATTTTGATGTCAAAGCAGGTCAGACGATTGCTTTTGTTGGACGTTCTGGCAGTGGTAAATCGACCTTGCTGAATTTATTGCCGCGCTTCTACGATATTACTGAAGGTTCGATAAAATTTGATGGTCATGAGTTGAGTGAATATGAACTTAACAACCTGCGCTCACATATCGCTTATGTGGGTCAGGATATTGTGTTGTTTAACGATACCATTGAACATAATATTGCTTATGGTAGTTTTCTGGATACGGATCATTCAAAAGTTGAAGAGGCGGCCAGGTTGGCTTATGCCGATAAATTCATTGATACCATGACTGATGGCTATAACGCTATGGTAGGAGAGCGTGGTGTCATGCTCTCAGGTGGCCAGCGTCAACGAATTGCAATAGCCAGGGCATTATTAAAAGATGCGCCAGTATTGATACTTGATGAGGCAACTTCTGCACTGGATACCGAGTCAGAGCGTTTTATTCAGAAATCATTAGAAACGCTAATGAAAAATCGAACTACATTAGTTATTGCGCATCGTCTTTCAACTATCGAGAATGCAGATGTGATTATGGTTATGGATCATGGCGAGATTGTCGAGATGGGAAGCCATAAAGAATTGATTGCGCGTAAGGGTCATTACGCAGCCTTACATCAAATCCAGTTTAAAGAGCCCGAAGTTTCAGAGTAAACAATGAAGCGAATTGATGCATACTGGTACAGTCAAAATCCTGTGGCATGGCTGCTATTGCCGGTGGCAGCATTTTATTGTCTGATCGTATTCATTCGTCGTGTTTTTTATCGAACTGGAATATTTAAAAGTTTCAAGTTATCCGTGCCAGTAATAATTGTCGGCAATATCACCGTTGGCGGCACGGGTAAAACTCCTTTGTTGGTTGCTTTATGTGAATTGCTTAAATCACAGGGATATAAGCCAGGTGTCATTAGTCGTGGTTACGGCGGAGATTTTGAAGGCGAACATCTGGTTGATGATAGTGATAGTGCGGATGTAATTGGTGATGAGCCTTGTCTTATTCATGCGCGTACCCGTTGTCCATTAGTCGTTGGGCGAGATCGTGTGGCTGCGGCAGAGCTTTTATTATCAGAGAGTGACTGCGATATTATTCTGTCAGATGATGGCCTGCAGCATTATCGATTACAACGAGACGTCGAGATTGCTATCGTTGATACTAATCGCCAGTTCGGAAATGGCTTTTGCCTGCCTTCAGGCCCTCTGCGCGAACCGGCTTCACGACTGAATCAGGTAGATATTGTGGTTGATCATGGCTCTGCTCGTGATGCTGATGCTAAGGAGGAATATTTCTTTTTGAAATTTTCTGATGCTGTCAACTTACAGACAAATGAGACAATGAGTATTGAAAGTTTTAAAGGTGTACCGGTACATGCAGTTGCAGGTATTGGCCATCCAAAAAGATTTTTTGATCAATTAAGAAGGGTTGGGCTTGAAGTGATCGAACATGATTATCCTGATCATCATAAATATATCAGTAGTGATTTGGTTTTTAATGATAATTACAATGTTTTGTTGACAGAAAAGGATGCGGTTAAATGTCAGGATTTCTCAGTTGAAAGTCTTTGGTATGTACCTGTTAGTGCTGAACTGTCAAAAAGTTTTCGTCAGAATCTGCTCTCTAAATTGAAACAGTTTTCCGGCTCAAAGTATGAATAAAAAGCTCATGCATATTCTAGTTTGTCCAATTTGTAAGGGGAAGCTTGAATATATAAAGAAACAGAACGAGATGATATGTCAGAAAGATGCTATGGCATATCCTGTGAGGACAGGGATTCCTGTGCTACTCGAAAGCGACGCGCGAAAAATTGAACCATCAAACAATCAATAACTATTTGGACACATAACACGTGACACAAACATCTAACTTTTTCGCAACCTGCCCAAAAGGTGTTGAGGACATGCTCGCCAATGAATGCGAGCAGCTAGGCATTTCTGATGTTAAGCAACAGGCAGCAGGTATTGCGTTTGAAGGCGTCATCGAGGATGCCTATAAATTATGTTTGTGGTCGCGTCTTGCCAGCCGTGTTTTGTTACGGCTGTCTAGTTTTCCTGCTAATGATTATGATGAATTGTATGAAGGTGTTAAGCAGATAGACTGGTTGTCACATTTTTCTGTTAGTAATAGTTTTGCTATTAATTGTTTTGCTGCACACGACACGATGACAAACAGTCATTTTGCAACGCTGCGCATCAAGGATGCCATTGTTGACCAGTTTATGGATAAGGAAGATGTTCGTCCGGATGTCGTGCGAGATAATCCCGACATTCGAGTGAATGTTTACGTTGGTCAACTTGAAACCATAGTCTATCTTGATCTTTCTGGCGCACCTATGCATCAACGCGGCTATCGTCAAAAAACCGGGCTCGCGCCTTTAAAAGAAAGCCTTGCTGCAGCGATATTATTGCGTAGTAAATGGCCGAAACTAGCTAAGCAAGGTTTACCTTTGTGTGACCCAATGTGTGGTAGTGGCACTTTATTGATTGAAGCTGCATATATTGCTGCCAATATTGCTCCCGGTGTTTTGCGAAAACATTATGGCTTTCTGGCCTGGAAACAGCACGATGTAGATTGTTGGAACCGTTTGTTCAGTGAAGCAAAGCAGGCGGCGAAGGATAAATCTTCGATACCTGTCATTGTGGGTTCGGATAATTCAAAAAATGTATTAGATGTCGCAAGAGATAATATTGAGGCAGCGGGTTTATCTAACTATATTACCCTGTATCAACAGGACGTTTCTGATCCAATACCAAACTTACCAGAACCCCCTGGCCTGCTTGTGACTAATCCTCCATACGGTAAAAGGCTTGGGCAGGTTGAGCAGCTAAAAAATCTTTATTATCGAATAGGGCAGTCGCTGAAAGATAATTATGCGGGTTGGGACGCGGCAGTGTTTACCTCCAGTCCAGAGTTAGCGAAATTTATAGGGCTAAGGTCGCACCATAAGAACACCTTGTATAACGGCCCACTGAAATGTGTGCTGCATCAATATCATATGCGGGAAAGAGGTTTTTCTCAGCAGGCTGATGATTATGATACCAAGCCTGATGCTAAAACTCCTGATACTATAACCACCAAAGCTAAAGCGCATGACCAGGGTGTTCGTCATGAAAGTGCTGACATGTTTGAAAACAGGCTTAAAAAGAATTTCAAGCACTTAAGAAAATGGGCAAAGAAAAACGATATTAGTTGTTATCGCGTTTATGATGCGGATATACCTCAATATTCCATGGCGATAGATATCTATGAGAACTGGGTGCACGTACAGGAATACGAAGCACCAAAAACTGTCGACGCGGCCAAAGCTTTTCATCGTATTAATGCGGCTATACCAATTATTGCTGCGGTGCTGGATATCGACCCCAATAATGTAGTGCTAAAAACACGAAAAATTCAGTCGGGTGCAGAACAATATGTGAAGCAGGATGAAAAAAAACGAACATTGGTTGTTCATGAGCAAGGCTTGAAGTTTAAAGTGAATTTGTACGACTATTTAGATACTGGCTTATTTCTTGACCACAGGAATGCAAGAAAGCTGATCTTTAAATATTCACAGGGCCGTTCATTTTTAAATCTATTTGCATATACAGGAACAGCAACGGTCTATGCGGCAGCGGGCGGTGCACGATCTACCACTACGGTTGATATGTCGAATACTTATCTTGAATGGGCGAAAGAAAATTTAAAGCTGAACAAGTTTACGTCCAGAAGTCATCAGTTTGTACAGGCTGATTGTACGCAATGGCTCTGGGATGCGAAACGGGAAGGGCATCGCTACCAATTAATATTTTTAGATCCGCCTACATTTTCTAATTCAAAAAAGATGACGCAAACTTTTGACGTGACACGTGATCATGTTGAGCTAATTAATCTAACCATGCGCCTGCTGGAAGATGAGGGTATGTTGATCTTTTCCTGTAATGCCAAAAAATTTAAATTGGATATGGCCAAGTTGACTGATTACTTTATCCATGATATTACCTCCCAGACGGTGTCGGAAGATTTCAAGAAAAAACCCAAGCACAAATGCTGGTGTATCAGCAAGCAGGAAATCGACGCAATAAGACTTTAGTCTTTAGTGCGCGCTATACACTAATCTTGGTTTAGGGCTAAGCAGGCTATTGATAAACTTATCTTCAAGTTCAATTCTTGTTGCCAGATTTTCGCCCAGTTCAGAAAGTTGTCTGGGGAAGCTTTTAAGAATTTCTGGGTTAAAGTTATCTGTCAGGTCGTAAAAATCATTGAAATTGATGGCAGCTTTGGTGGTATTGATGATTTGCTCAAAAGCTTCGCTGGATAGGTCGAGTAGTTCATCGCGACGTTCGACGCCATCCTCAATGCGTTGGTAAATCTCAAAATGACCAGTGGCTAAATAATCAACCATGTCCTGACAAAATTCCTGTAATAATTCTTTTAATGATTCTATATCTTCAGCGTCATAATCGTCAGCATGACTGGTAAGGCTATAATATTGCGATAGCACATTGTTACGTTCGGCGATCAGTTGTTTGATCTCTTTTTGAGTGCGAGTACGACGGTCAAAATGAGGTTGATGCTTTACTGAATTCATGAAATATCCCCCTTATAGTTGTGTCATTAGATGCAAGTAACGAAGTGTGAACACTATATTTACCTATTTAATTTTATTAAATCAAGCTTATTAGCAATCTTTTTGAATGATGCTAATTCATGTAAATATCTTGTATCTGTCTATGTGCTTTGTGGCTTTATCTAAGCTATTGATTATTTTAATTTATTTGTTAATAGAAAGAATATTAAGTTGCTGGTGTTTAATGATTAGAATTTGTTAATATGCTGGTTCTGTATAAACATATTTCGCCTTGCTGTGATTACTGTTTTGTTTTTGATTAAGTGAATATTTACGGGTAGTTATCTATATTTGAAACCATGAAAATAGTTAAAACTCTTTTATACATAACCGTCACTGGCCTGTGTACGACTGCTATGGCTGAGACGCTGACGCCAGATCAGGTTTTGCAAAAAGTGATTGACCATTACCCATCAATCAATACGGCAGCCATTGAAATAGAGCGTGCGCGTCAATCTATTAAAGTTGCGAATAGCCAGCTTGGCTGGAAGCTGGAGGCTCAGGCAGGTGTCGAGAGGGGCGTAAATCTTCTGGGAACGGCCAGTGATATCGTATCAGTAGGTGCTGGCATTTCTCGTATGCTGGACTCTGGCTCAAGCCTTACCTTTGATGGAGGAGTCAGGCGTGAAGATAGTGAAACCATTTTGAGTCCGGCTATTCCAAATCCTGCTACATCGTCTAATTTTGGTGTTAGCTATCGTCAGTCATTAGCTAAAAATACGGCCTATAGTCTTTTCGAGGAATCAAGAACGTCTGCCAAACTAGATCTTGAATCCAGTTTGGCAGAAAGGGAGGAACTGTATGATCAGCTGGCTAATCAAGTAATGGAGCTTTATTTCTCGGCAGCGACATTGTTAGCGAGAGTCGGTAATGTAGAACAATCAATCAATCGTGCCAAGCGGCTTCAAAGCTATATCAATAATAAAACATCACTGGGTATTTCTGAAGAAAAGGATGTTCTTCAGGTTGATGCGCAACTGGATTCGTTGAAAGCTGAAAATAAAAATCTGAATGTTTTGTGGTTGCGGCAGATGGTTTCATTAAACAGGTTAATGGAACGCCCCTGGGACTCAGGTATTAGTACAACTTATCAGGCTAATTCTAAAACAGAAGATTTTGATAGCCTGTTTGTGAAAGCTAAAAATTATAGCCCAAAAATTAAATTGCTCGAAACTCGATTGGCACAGGCGGATTCGGTTATCAGTACTCGGCGTGACGAACGCGAGAATGCCGTTGATCTGGTCTGGTTTGCAGGCGGAAGAAATTATCAGGGAGATAATGTGACAGGTAATACCTCTGAATCAGAGTTAACTGGTGGTTTGCGGCTAGAGTTTAAGCAAGAAATAAATAAGAGTGGTGTTGATGCAGAGTTGTATCAGGCACAACTACAACGTGGCGCGATTCTTCAGGATAGAAAGTTGTTGTTACAAAACTTGCAGTATGAATTAGCTGGGCTATTAGCAGAAATAGAGGCTAATCGTTCTTCGATTACAGCGTATGAAAAAAGTGTAAAAAGTGAAACTATTAAAGTTGATGAAGCGATAAAACGTTATCGTTCTGGAAGAATTGATACAGATGTCCTGATTAAATTTGAAGACCAGTTGTCGCAGGCGAAATTCTCATTGGAGTTGCAGCGAATTTCCCTGGTTCGACGTCACTACCAGCTTCAAATAATACAGGGTGTGATCTGGGATAAAATTCTGAAACCTGAATATCACGATTTTTTATCTGAGCCACAGTTTAGGTCGAGTGTGAAATGAAGGCGATGATTCACTTTCTTGTGACCAGACCTCTGGTTGTCAATCTTGTCTCAGTATTTCTATTGGTGCTTGGCCTGGTAGTTTCACTATTCTTTATGCAGATCGAAGCATTTCCCAATGTGAATCTTGATGTTGTGCAAGTTAATGTAGCTTATCCCGGTGCATCACCAAAAGAACTCGAACAACTCGTTGTTACGCCTATTGAGCAGGAGCTCAAGTCGCTCAATGGAATTGATAAAATGATTTCCATGTCATTTCCTGGTTCCGCTCGTATCATCATGGAGCTTGATCCAAACGCAAATAACAGGGATCGAATATCTAGTGAAATTAGTATTGCGATTGATAAAGCGAGTTTGCCGAGTGATCTGCCTGCTGATCCTGTTGTGACTGAAGTTGATGGCTCGGTTTTTCCTGTTATTCGTTTAGCTATTTCTGCACCTCTTGATGATCTTGCGCTTAAACGTCTTGGGGATAATATAAAAGATGACCTGTTGGCAATTAAGGGAGTTGCCAAAGTGGTGATCGAGGGTGATAGAAAGCCTGAGTACAGGATTGTTGTTGATCCTGACAAGATGCGTGAGCAGCATATTTCAATTGCTGAAATATCTACTGCGGTAAAAAGCTGGAATGTTAATGCACCTGGTGGTGATATTGATACAGAGGCTGGGCAGCGTGCGGTTAGGCTTGTGGGTGAGTTTCGGGATATTGAAGATGCTTCACAGTTAGTCTTGCGTGCTAATGAAGAGGGCGATGTCTTACGTTTATCAGATGTAGCGACAATTACTGAATCGCTGGTTGAGCCGATAACATTGCATGATGTTGCTGGTGGACCTGCCTTATCAGTACTTGTACTGAAAAAATCAGAAGCCGATATTATTGAAATGGTTGAGCTCATCAAAGCATATATTGATATTGTGCCGCAACGATATGGCGAAGCTGTTCAGGTAAAAAGTTTTCAGGATTTCTCACGTTTTGCGAGCATGCGTCTTGGCGTGCTAACAAACAATGGCATGGTGGGTATCATGCTGGTATTTGTTTCACTGTTACTTTTTTTACGTTTTTCAGTAGCTATGACTACAACCTGGGGCCTTCCCATAATTTTTATGACGGGGATTTTCATTATTTATTTTTCTGGTTTGACGCTTAACCTGGTTTCCATGATGGGTTTTATTATGGTGCTGGGTATGCTGGTTGATGATGCGATTATTATCGGTGAAAACATCACGCATCATATGGAGAAGGGGTTGAATCCTGTTGAGGCTGCAGTTAAAGGTTCAGTTGAATTGATTGGGCCGGTCACCACGACAATTTTGACAACAATAGCCGCTTTTTTGCCTATGATGTTTATGTCAGGAATTATCGGCAAGTTTATTATTGCAATTCCAATTGTGGTAATTACCTTGTTGGCACTTTCATGGCTTGAGTCTTTCCTTATTCTTCCTAGTCATGTTGCTCATGTTACCAATCCAGATAAACATCCCCCTGAACGCCGTTGGTTACAGTGGCTTGAAAATACATACGCTAAAATATTGCTTTTTGCGATCAGGTTTAGATGGCTTACTGTTGGTATTTCATTTTCAGTGTTAATCGCTGTTTTTGTTCTTGCCAAAACAAGTTTATCTTTTCAGTTATTTCCACCAGTGGGGGTTGAAGAATTTATTGTACGTGTTACTGCCAATCCGGGCACGAGTCTGGTTCAGATGCGAGAGCATATACGCTCGGTTGATCGTGAATTACGTAGTGTCATTAACCCTGAATATTTAGAAGCTACGTTGTCAAAAGCAGGGGATGTCTCTTTCGATCAGGGTGATCCGCTGACACAACGTGGTAGTCGTTATGGCCAAATCCGTGCTATTTACACTTCGGCAGCCAGTCGTCAGCAGCACGATGCGCTGGATGATATGAAGCTGGCTTCTGACAGGCTAAAGGAAAAATTTCCTGATCTGGATATCTCAACAACTGAAGTTCGACAGGGGCCACCTCTTGGGAGGGCATTGGAAGCAGAGATCTCAAGTTATGATGAGCAATCCGGTCAGGTCGCAGCAAGAAATTTGATTGATTTTCTTGGCACTGTTGAAGGCGTTACCACCATTGATAGCGGTCT
>JAGLQT010000172.1 GCA_023136715.1 Gammaproteobacteria bacterium
GGCACTGAAGAGATAGATGTCACGATACGTTACCCGGGCGCAGGGAATAAAGAGCTGGAACAGTTGAATAACATCCTTATTCCAAATAAAAAGAATGGTCTAATTCCGCTATATAAAGTTGCTCGTTTTGAGCAGCATGATGGCTTTACCACGATCCTTCATAAAGATGGCATAAGAATTATTAACGTTGTTGCAGATATAGATTCCAGTGTTATATCCAGTAGCGAACTAAATGAAATCGTAAAGGATAATGAATCTAAGTGGAAGGGGAATGATGTTTCAAAGGTAACTGTTAAATATGGCGGTGAAGAAGAGAAAAATAAGGAATCATTTGTCAGTCTTGTGGTGGCATTTGGTTTTGCACTGATTGCCATATTCTTTATTCTGGCGATACAATTTAACAATATGGCATACCCATTCATTGTGATGCTGGCAATACCTTTTGGAGCGGTTGGTATTGTTATAAGTTTCTATTTTCATGATATGTTCTGGAAGCCTATGCCTTTGTCATTTTTCTCCAGTCTGGGTATGGTGGCATTAACTGGCGTGGTTGTTAATAGCTCGCTAATTCTTCTGGTATTTATCCAGCGTGCACGAGCTGATGGTATGGAGCTGTTTGATGCTATTGTTATGGCCGGACGTCGTCGTTTACGTGCGGTTCTGTTAACTGCTACTACAACGGTAGTAGGTTTGCTTCCGACGGCTTATGGTTGGGGTGGTATGGATCATTTTGTTTCACCAATGGCACTGGCTTTATCCTGGGGATTAATGTTTGCCACAGTTGTTACACTTATTACTATTCCTGCAGCTTTAGCCGTAGGGCACGATATACGTTACTTTGTGAGAAAAATATTTGGCTTGAAGGTGGAAAACAATGAGTAATATGATGGCTGTATTGATAAATGGTATTGCGCAACTCGAATATGATAGGGATAAAGCGCTCACCGATTATCAACTCACCTATTTAGATGAGATGGATAAGAAAATGGATGCTGGTATCAATATCGACGGTGAATCTATTGAATCACCTGAGTTGAATCAGAGAATTCAATTTATTACTGCCAACATGCTGTCAGCAATAAAATCGGATAATGAGGGCATGACTAGTGCATTATGTACCTATCTGGCTACGCGATTACCTGACTTAAAGCAGATTAAAGTGGTGGAAGAGGGTGAAGACATGACTATTGATATGGTTTTTGATGAGGAATATAAGGGCCAGACATCGGTTAGTTTTACACAACATTAAATGATTGCTTAATTAAAGGATGAAAAGATATGTTAACGCAGATTATTAAGTTTATTCGTGTGCTGGGTTCAGAGGCATCGCCTATACAAATAAGTATGGGGATTGCACTGGCAATGATTGTCGGCTTTACTCCTTTATGGAGCCTTCATAACCTTGTGGTCATTTTCCTTCTGATTATCTTGCGTATTAACATAGGATCATTTTTGTTGGCCTGGGTGTTTTTCTCTGGTGTGGCTTATCTGCTTGATCCATTATTCCATAGTTTTGGTTTATCCATATTGCAGCATGAGGCTTTGCATGGCACATGGACTGATATGTACAACTCGACCTTCTGGCGAGTAGCTCATTTCAATAACACCATCGTGATGGGTAGTCTGGTTATTTCGTTACTGGCGTTTATTCCGCTGGTTTTGCTAATGAATATTCTGATTAAACGGTATAGAACTCATATACTGACTTATATTAAAAAATCAAAAATAGCGACTTTTTTGCAAAGCAGCAAATTGGTGACACGCTTAAGCTCAATGGCGGAGTAGGGAAATGAAAATGATACGTTGGGGTGGTTTAAGTGCGATCGGGGTAATAGTGCTGATGTTTGCAGCGGCAGTATTTTTTGCTGGCAGTATAATTAAATCTGTAATGGAATCTAATTTTACTAAATTGAATGGAGCCAGGGTCGATATCGAAACAGTTGATGTCAGCTATTCTCCTTTTGGCCTGACAATAAATAATATCCAGATTGCAGATCCACAGCAGGCAATGCTGAATACCGCTCAGATTGAACAAGTTCGATTTGCGCTTTCATTTGGCAATATGCTTCTGGGCAAAGTTATTGTTGATCAGGCTTCAATAGATGGTGTTCAGATAGATACCCCGCGCCAGATTTCTGGGCTTATTGAACAAGCTGCAGAGCAGCAGGAAAAATTAGAGCCTGAAGCTGACGACTCAATTGCAATGCCTGATATGCACTTGCCAAATATTAAAGAACTTCTTGAAGCCGAAACTTTACTGGCAGAAAAACTTATTGATGAACTTGAAAAGGATTACGCAGAGACAGAAAAACGATGGAATGAAATTAATGCTTCACTGCTGAATAAATCAAAATCAGATCAATATGAGAAAAGATATAAAAAAATTCAGCAGGATGCTAAAGGTAATGCTGCACAAAAACTGGCTGCAATCAAAGATGCAAAGCAGCTGAGTAAAGAATTAAAAGCAGAAGCCAAGGCTATCAATCAGGCAAAAGAACAGTTTAGTGCGGATTCAAAGCGACTTAGTGCTGAATTAAAAGCAGTGAAGGGCGCGCCTTCAAAGGATATTGCAAGAATCAAAAATAAATATAATTTGGGCAGTATGGATGCAGAGAATATTAGTCGTATGTTGTTTGGCGATCAGGTTGCTGATTACACGGCTATGGCCAGGCAATGGTATGCACGCATTGAGCCTTATTTGTCTGATGATGAAGAGGCGAAACTACAGGAAGTGGAACGTGGTATAGGTGTGTATGTGGTATTTAAAGAATTTGATCCTAAGCCCGACATGTATGTTAGAAAGGCGTCATTAACTGCCAATCTGCCACGTGGTCAATTTGAAGGAGTAATTACCGCAATATCATCTGATCAAAGTATTAATAAAGAACCGATGCGCTTTAAATTACAGGGTGTTTCACTGACTAATAAAGAAAGTGAAAAGATTAGCGGTGAATTTAATTATGTTGATAAGAAAAATGGATTTTCACGGTTTGATTATTCAGTAATCAAATCTAATATTGATGGTTTTGTCATATCTAAAAGTGATAGTTTACCGTTAACCATGAAGCAAGCCTTAATGGATTTCAATCTTGATGCAAAGCTTCAGCACGGTTCGCTTAATGGTAAGGTTAATGCGAAGTTCAGAAAGGTGAATTTTGATTCGGCAGATTCTTCATCAATGCTGGCTTCTTCTTTTTCTGGTATTGATGCTTTTGATATTGATGGGCAGTTTAGAGGGGCAATTGATGAACTTAGTATAAAGATTGATTCTGATCTGGATAGTAAACTGGGGCAACAACTAAAAAATAAGCTAAAACAGAAAAAACAGGCATTTGATAATGAGCTAAGAGCAAGTATTGATGAAAAGCTAAAACAACCTTTGAGCAAAGTTGATGCGCAGAAAGAAAAACTGGATGTGATTGAAGGTAAAGTGGATGCTAGTAAGAAGCACCTAGATCAACGCCTGGCTGCCTTAAAGCAAACTATTAGCCAGGCTAGTGAACAAAAGAAAACAGAAGCTGCAGACAAACTTAAAAACAAATTAAAAGATAAGTTTGGCTTTTAAATCTTTGTTAAATCTATTTTTTGTCTGCGCTCGGCGATACTTACTTCGGCACCCAGTTCTGAGTTTAATGTTGTAGCGAGCTTTTCCTGCGCAGCGGGTTCACCATGTACTAATACAACAGGTGGTCTGTTCTCAAAATTTGAGTACCAGTTTTTAAGGTCGTATTCATCAGCGTGTGCAGACAGGCCACCAATAGTGTGAATCTTTGCGTTGACTCGAATCGTTTCTCCCCACAGTCTTATATGTTTTGCACCATCGACCAGGGTGCGACCAAGAGTGCCGCGCGCCTGAAACCCGGTGATGATGATATGACACTCTTTGCGCCAAATATTATGTTTGAAGTGCTGCTTAATACGTCCACCATTACACATGCCACTACCAGCAATAATTATTGCGCCAGCACTGACGCGATTTAATGCCATTGATTGATTAGTGGTGTGTGAAATATGTAGATTTGGCAGCAGTGATTTTTGTTTGTTCTTTTCCCATAAATCAGCCATCTCAGGATCGAATAACTCACTGTGGTGCGTGAATACGTTTGTTGCTTCAATAGCCAACGGACTATCAAGAAATATTTGCCAGCGATCAAGTCCCCATTCATCGTAATACTTGGCGAATAGATAAAGAATTTCCTGTGTACGTCCTACTGCAAAAGCGGGGATTAAGATATTTCCTTTGCCATTTGTAGCATTTCCCACAACTTCGGCCATTTCATCATGGGTGTCTTGCCAGCTTCGATGGCAACGGTCACCATAGGTGCTTTCCATGATGACCAGATCGGCCCTTTTGATGAGGGCCGGGTCATTGAGTATCGGCATGCCAGGGCGTCCCAGATCACCGCTGAAGACCAGCTTGCGTTCAGTACCATTCTCTTCCAGCCATAGCTCGATAATCGATGAGCCTAGAATATGGCCCGCATCATTAAGACGAATTGCAATATTGGGGAGGATACGTTCTTGTTGCTGATAAGCTAAACCACGGAATTGCTTGATGGTGGTGGTTACATCATCTTCAGTATAAAGCGGCTCTATTTCTTTTAAGC
>JAGLQT010000173.1 GCA_023136715.1 Gammaproteobacteria bacterium
TTATTGGAAAAAAATCGCAAGGACTGTCAGATCCGAACTGAACAATTTCAGAGTGAGCGAAACAGCCGATCAAAAATGATTGGTAAAGCTAAAGCGGCAGGTGAGGACATTCAACCTTTGCTTGATACTGTAGCTGGTTTGGGAGAGTCACTGGATCTGGCGAAGAAGGAGCTGGAAGAGGTTCAGAATGATATGGATGCAATTTTGTGGTCGATACCCAATCTTCCGCATGAAAGCGTACCCGTTGGAAAAGACGAAAACGATAATGTTGAAATTCGTCGTTGGGGTGAACCAGCAAAGTTTGATTTTGAAGTTAAAGATCACGTTGATTTAGGTTCAGGGCAGGGGATGGATTTTGAAACGGCGACCAAATTAACGGGTTCACGTTTTGTCGTTATGCGTGGTGCCATGGCAAGACTGCATCGTGCTCTGACACAGTTCATGATTGATTTACACACGACAGAGCATGGTTATGAAGAAGTGTATGTGCCATATATTGTTAATCGTGATAGCTTGCGAGGCACTGGACAGTTACCCAAGTTTGAAGAAGATTTGTTCTGCTTAGATGATGAAGCTGGTTATTATTTAATTCCTACTGCAGAAGTACCAGTAACCAACCTGGCGCGTGACGAGATTTTAGATGCCAATGATCTGCCAGTAAAATTGACCAGCCATACGCCCTGTTTCCGTTCAGAAGCAGGCTCTTACGGTAGAGATACACGCGGCATGATTCGTCAGCATCAGTTTGAAAAAGTTGAAATGGTGCAACTGCTTAAGCCAGAAAATGCATGGGATGCACTGGAAGAATTAACCAGCCATGCCGAAGCTGTACTTCAAAAACTGGAACTGCCTTATCGCGTGATGAATTTGTGTACTGGTGACATTGGATTCTCAGCTGCAAAAACTTACGATCTGGAAGTCTGGTTACCCGGCCAGGATGCTTATCGCGAAATTTCATCCTGCAGTTGTTTTGGTGATTTCCAGGCGCGCCGTATGCAGGCGCGCTGGCGTAACCCGGAAACAGGTAAACCTGAGCTGCTAAATACTGTGAATGGTTCGGGTCTGGCAGTGGGACGTACTCTGGTAGCTGTTTTAGAAAATTATCAGCAGGTGGATGGCAGTGTTGTTATTCCTGATGTCTTGAAACCCTATATGGGCGGTATAGAAATCATTTAATTGCTTCATGACTGTTGTTAATGAATTTACTTCTGTGAATCATCATAACTAGGAATATTCCCTATGTGGATGGCTAATAAACTCAATTATAGTAAGCAGGATGTTAGTTTTACCTATCCAACTGGTGGTAAGGAAGGTGCTTATCATGTGCTTAAAATTCTTAGAGGTGAAGCAGTGCCAAAAAATATAACTATTGAATCAAAAATGGTGACTATTGAAAATGTGGAGCAGGTTAAGCCAATTTTTTAAGGCATGAATACAGCTATGATTTCTTCTAAGCTCAATCATAAATTATTATTTTTCTGGTTAGGGTCGATCATCCTCTCCTTGTTGATTCTTGGCTCAGTGTTTTTGTTTCTTAATAATGAACTTAATCAGAATGCTGTTCGTCAACAGATTTCTGATGCTTTTGATGATCTTAGTGATCATATAGGCGGGCTCGAGAAACTGCGAGCAAGTATCCAGCTGTTTACTATGCGTGATGATGTTGTGGCTTCATTGAGCATGATTCATAACTATCAGAATCCAAAAGATTATCAGTCGATTCTTTTTGATGTTGAAAAGAAAGCTTTGGGCGATAAGCTGGTTGAGCAGCTAAAGGGAGAGAATGTAAATATTATTGCGGCGTATGATGGTCATATGCGTCTGCTTAGTTTTGCTTTTTATGATGATCAGAATAAAAGTCATATTGGTTATATCTCATATGATAATGGAAAGCCCAGGTATTTTATTTCTGATGTTGCCCTGAAAAACTACCACGAAGTAGAAAAGCTTCCCTTTTGGCTTGAACCGGTAAGAGATGCAGCGGTAGAGCTTGATGTTTATGCTATGAAGCAGGGGAATATGTACGTTCATTCTCATGGTGAGATAATCAGTATAGGATCCCATATTCCTGTTATAAGGCGACTGCATAATAAATCTGAAGAGATGATAGGCCTGATTACAGTGGGGGAGTTGGGCCGTTCATTTGTTGAAGGTGTTAGCAAAAATGCAGGACTAGATCTTGTGTTCTCTGTTGATGGTAATGGCTGGGTTTCGACTGGAGATGAGATTCAAGTTGGCAAAAGGATAGATGTATTACCGGATGAAGACCTGGCAGCTGGAAACTTGCAAAACTGGCATTGGACTAATCAGCCAAACTATATTTATGGGATTGCAAATTACCCATTGGATAACGGTGGAAATCTCAAATTTATTTTTGAGGCAACCAAGTTGCGTTTGGAATTTACAATTTTGCAGCAAGCAATTATT